>NZ_BAOX01000168.1:0-10550 GCF_000813105.1 Rhodococcus sp. BS-15
TACCTGAGTCCGCCCCTTTGGCGGGCACCCCGAACGCTTCGGGTGGTGCTGCTTGCGGTGCTTGACCCCGGCGGGGGGATCAACATGCGTCAGCCTCCTGAGTGGGCTCGGTCGAGGTCGGAGCCTCGGTTGCGGATGCCGCGCGGCCGGCCTCGGTGCTGGTCGCCGTGGGTGCCCCGAGGGCACCGCTGCGACGCGGACGAGTGGGACGCTCACGACGGGGGACGGTCTGCACCGGCGGCCGGAGCCGCAGCGGCAGCGAGTTCACGCCGTCCGCCGACGATGTCGCCCTTGTAGATCCAGACCTTCACGCCGATGCGGCCGAAGGTGGTCTTGGCCTCGTACAGCCCGTAGTCGATGTCGGCACGGAGCGTGTGCAGGGGAACGCGTCCCTCGCGGTAGAACTCCGAGCGAGACATTTCGGCGCCACCGAGACGGCCGGAGCACTGAACACGAATGCCCTTGACGTTCGGCTGACGCATGGCCGACTGGATGGCCTTGCGCATTGCGCGACGGAATGCGACGCGGTTGCTGAGCTGCTCGGCAACACCCTGGGCCACGAGCTGAGCCTCGGACTCGGCGTTCTTGACCTCGAGGATGTTGAGCTGAACCTGCTTGCCGGTCAGCTTCTCGAGAGCTCCGCGGATGCGGTCGGCCTCGGCGCCACGACGACCGATGACGATGCCCGGACGTGCCGTGTGGATGTCCACGCGAACACGGTCACGGGTGCGCTCGATCTCGACCTTCGCGATGCCTGCGCGCTCCATGCCGGTGGCAAGAAGCTTGCGGATCTCGACGTCTTCCTTGACGTACTCCGAGTACTGCTTGTCTGCGTACCAGCGCGACTTCCAGTCAGTGGTGATACCCAAGCGGAAGCCGTGCGGGTTGATTTTCTGACCCACTACTGAGCCCCTTCCTTGGACGCCTGGCCCTTACGACGGTTGCGAGACGTTCCGCCGGTCTTGGGCAGGCTTTCGACGATCACCGTGATGTGGCTGGTGCGCTTGCGGATCCGGAATGCCCGGCCCTGAGCGCGCGGCTGGAATCGCTTGAGGGTTGCACCCTCGTCGACGAATGCAGTGGCGACGATCAGCGTGCTGGGATCGAGATCCAGGTTGTTCTCGGCGTTGGCGGCTGCGGAGGCGATCACCTTGGCGACCGGCTCGCTCGCTGCCTGCGGCGCGAACTTGAGGATGTTCAGGGCGTCCTCGACGGAGCGCCCACGAACGAGATCCACGACGCGACGTGCCTTCATCGGCGTGACGCGAACGTGCTTCGCTACGGCCTTGGCAGTCGGATTGGCGGTGGGGGTGAAGTTGGTCATCGCCTCTTCGCCTTCCGGTCGTCCTTGATGTGACCCTTGAACGTGCGGGTCGGTGCGAACTCCCCGAGCTTGTGGCCGACCATGGAGTCGGACACGAACACCGGCACGTGCTTGCGACCGTCGTGGACGGCGAAAGTGTGACCGATGAAGTCGGGCAGAATTGTCGATCGACGGGACCAGGTCTTGATGACCTGCTTGGTTCCCTTGTCGTTCTGGACGTCAACCTTCGCGAGGAGGTGATCGTCTACGAACGGGCCTTTCTTCAGGCTGCGTGGCATTCTGAACTCCCTCCTAGCGCTTGTTCTTGCCGGTACGACGACGACGGACAATCAGCTTGTCGCTCGCCTTGTTCTTGCGGGTACGGCCTTCCGGCTGTCCCCAGGGGCTGACCGGGTGGCGTCCACCGGAGGTCTTGCCCTCGCCGCCACCGTGCGGGTGGTCGACCGGGTTCATCACGACACCACGAACGGTCGGGCGCTTGCCCTTCCATCGCATGCGGCCGGCCTTGCCCCAGTTGATGTTCGACTGCTCGGCGTTGCCGACCTCGCCGACGGTTGCGCGGCAGCGCACGTCGACGCGACGGATTTCACCGGACGGCATACGCAGCGTGGCGTAGGGGCCTTCCTTACCGAGGAGCTGGATGCTCGCTCCGGCGGAGCGGGCCATCTTCGCGCCACCACCCGGACGGAGTTCGACCGCGTGGATGGTCGTACCCGTCGGGATGTTGCGCAGGGGCAGGTTGTTGCCGGGCTTGATGTCGGCGTTGGCACCCTGCTCGATCGGCGAGCCCTGGGCAATGCCCTTGGGTGCGACGATGTAGCGCTTCTCGCCGTCTGCGAAGTGCAGCAGTGCGATGTTCGCGGTGCGGTTGGGGTCGTACTCGATGTGAGCGACCTTGGCCGGCACGCCGTCCTTGTCGTTGCGACGGAAATCGATGAGACGGTACGCACGCTTGTGACCGCCACCCTTGTGCCGGGTGGTGATACGACCGTGTGCGTTACGTCCACCGCGACCGTGCAGCGGGCGGATCAGCGACTTCTCGGGGGTCGAACGCGTGATCTCAGCGAAATCGGAAACGCTGGAGCCACGACGGCCCGGGGTTGTCGGCTTGTATTTACGGATTGCATGAGTCTTCTCGTCCTCTATATCCGAAGAGTCCCAGTCGCTTACGCGACCGGACCTCCGAAGATCTCGATGGGCTTGCTGTCGGCGGAGAGCGTTACGAGCGCGCGCTTGGTGTCCTTGCGCTTGCCGTAACCGAACCGGGTCCGCTTACGCTTGCCCTGACGGTTCATCGTGTTGACGCTGGTCACGGTGACGTCGAAGATCTTCTCGACGGCAATCTTGATCTGCGTCTTGTTCGAGTCCGGGTGCACCAGGAACGTGTAGGTGCCTTCTTCGATCAGTCCGTAGGACTTCTCGGAGATGACCGGTGCCAGCAAGATGTCGCGGGGATCGGCGATCGTGGTCACTTGCTTGCCTCCTCGTTCTTTGCAGGCCCAGCGATGAAGGTGTTCAGCGCTTCCACGCTGAAAACGACATCATCGGCGTTGAGCACGTCGTAGGTGTTGAGCTGGTCGGGTGCAATAGGGTGCACGCCGTCCAGGTTCTGAACGCTCTTCCAGGCTGCGATGTCCTCGCGGCCGACGACGAGCAGGACCTTCTTGCGGTCCGAGATCTCGGCGAGGAACGTCTTCGCACCCTTGGTGGACGGAACCTGTCCGGCAACCAGTTCGGTGATGACGTGCAGACGCTCGCTGCGGGCCCGATCGGAGAGGGCTCCGCGCAATGCGGCGGCCTTCATCTTCTTGGGGGTCCGCTGGCTGTAGTCGCGCGGCTGGGGTCCGTGGACCGTGCCACCGCCGACGAACTGAGGAGCGCGGGTCGAGCCCTGACGAGCGCGGCCGGTGCCCTTCTGCCGGTACGGCTTCTTGCCACCGCCGCGAACCTCGCCACGAGTCTTCGTGGAGTGGGTTCCCTGACGAGCAGCTGCCAGCTGTGCGATGACGACCTGGTGCAGCAGCGCGATGTTGGCCGGAGCGTCGAAGATCTCCGCGGGGAGATCGACGGTGCCGTTGGTCTTGCCGCCGGCTTCCTTGACATCGAGCGTCAGCTTGGTCTCGGTGTTCTTCTCGAGGCTGGTCATGCCCGTGCACCACCCTTCAATGCAGACTTGACGATCACGACGTTGCCGCGACGGCCCGGGATCGCTCCCTTGATCAGCAGCAGACCGTTCTCGCTGTCCACCTTGTGGACCGAGAGGTTCTGCGTCGTGACGCGGTCGCCACCCATACGTCCGGACATGCGCATTCCCTTGAAGACGCGACCGGGTGTTGCGCAACCACCGATGGATCCGGGACGACGGTGCACGGCCTGTGCGCCGTGGCTCGCGCCCTGACCCTTGAAGCCGTGACGCTTCATGGTTCCGGCGAAGCCCTTGCCCTTGCTGGTGCCGGTGACGTCGACGTATGCGCCGTCCTCGAACACTGCAGCGGTGAGCTCCTGGCCGACCTCGAACTGCGAGGCGTCGGCTACGCGAATCTCCACGATGTGGCGACGCGGCGTGACACCTGCCTTCTCGAACTGGCCGGTGGTGGGCTTGTTCACCTTGCGCGGGTCGATCGCACCGAATGCGACCTGGACGGCGCTGTAGCCGTCACGTTCCTGGGTGCGGATCTGGGTGACCACGTTGGGGCCTGCCTTGATCACGGTCACCGGAACGACGCGGTTGTTCTCGTCGAAGACTGGGTCATTCCGAGCTTGGTGCCCAGAATTCCTGTCGCAGGCCGGTTCTTGTTATCAGTCATCGTTGTCTCCGCGCTCACTGGATGTTGACGTCGACACTGGCCGGGAGGTCGATGCGCATGAGCGCGTCCACCGTCTTCGGTGTCGGGTCGAGGATGTCAATGAGCCGCTTGTGAGTACGCATCTCGAAGTGTTCGCGCGAGTCCTTGTACTTGTGCGGCGAACGGATGACGCAGTACACGTTCTTTTCTGTCGGCAACGGCACCGGTCCGACGACGCGGGCACCCGTACGGGTGACCGTTTCGACGATCTTGCGCGCTGACGCGTCGATCGCCTCATGGTCGTAGGCCTTGAGCCTGATGCGGATCTTTTGTCCCGCCACGCTTAGTGTCCTTTTCTTGCCGCTTGGTCGTAGAACGGGCCGTTCGGCCTGCTCCACCTCGTCTGCACAGTCCCCGAGCCGTGGGAAACCCATCGACGAACTGCCTTCGTGCACACACGACAGTGAAAAACGTTGACGACCAGGCGTGGCCTGATTCCGTTGCCGCTCTTCATCTGTCATGGTTCTCCGGTCCACGCGGTCGGGCGTGTCGCGATTCCGCTCATTCTTCTGCGCTGAAACTTTCGCCTCAACCATCCGAATCGAACGAAACCCGCACCGATCGAGCTGGTGTTCCGGACGCGCTCACGTGGAGCGCTGGTCTCATGTTCTTGCTCAGTCGGCCTTT
The DNA here is from genome assembly GCF_000813105.1 of Rhodococcus sp. BS-15. NCBI lineage: Bacteria > Bacillati > Actinomycetota > Actinomycetes > Mycobacteriales > Nocardiaceae > Rhodococcus > Rhodococcus sp. BS-15. The sequence goes on from NZ_BAOX01000168.1 coordinate 4,798, forward strand.
CGGCCGACTCACCTGTTTCAGGCCGCACGCAAGCGCGTCCCGTGTCCAGGCAACCCGACCAGTATGCCGCAGACCGGGCAGTAGATCAACTCGGGCCCGATCGATTGCCACCGCACTACCTTACCGAGCAGTAAGGTAGCGCCATGACCACTGTCCAGAACACCACCGGCGCAACCTATCGAGCCTGGTCGAAGCTACCGAACAACACTGTCGGCTCCACCCTCTTCTCTGTCGGCATGTGCCTACGGGTTCCGTACTTCGCATCCGTGCTGCCCCGCGTCGTCGCGCTCGAGCCGGGACGCTGCGAGGTCACCGCGCCCAAGTGGTTCGGCATTCGGAACCACCTGGGCACCTTCCACGCCATCGCCGCCTGCAACCTCGCCGAGGTCGCCATGGGCATGCTCGCCGAGGCGACCGTCCCCACTTCGCACCGATGGATCCCCAAATCCATGACAGTTCGGTACCTGACGAAGGCCACCACATCGCTGCGCGCGGTCGCTGAACTCGACGAGGTCCCCGACTTCGGGACGATCACCGATGGCATCGACATCGTCGTGCCCGTCGCGATTCGAGACACCGCGGGCATCGAAGTGGTGCACGCGGACGTCACCATCTGGGTCTCCGCGGCGTCCCGTTGACATACTCGACCGATGAACTCGGTGACGCGGTCGGAGTCCGGTGACTCGGTAGTGGTGGTCGGAGGTTCGGGAGCGGTCGGCCGCTTGATGGTCGACCTCCTGCTCGCGGACCGCGTGCCGGTGACCATCGTGGACGTGCACGGCGGCTCGGCGCCCGGGGGTTCGGCGGCGATCGCCGGCGATATCACCGAACCAGACGCTCCGGTCGAGTCGGTGCTGAGACAAGCCGCCACGGTGATTCTGGCGGTCCCCGAATCCGTGGCACTGCGGGCCGACCTGTCCGCGATTCGCCCCGACACCCTGCTGGTGGAAACCCTCTCGGTGAAGTCCGGCTTCTCCCGCCATGTGCAGGACGCACGTCCGATAGGTGCCGCGGTGGGAATCAATCCCATGTTCGCCCCGTCCCTCGGGATGGCCGGACGCCCGGTCGCCGCCGTCGTGCACCGACCCGGCCCGCCGGTGGATGCCTTCCTGGACAGCATCACGCGGTGGGGCGGCCGAGTGGTCCATCTCGACGCGGCACGCCATGATCGCCTCGCCGCGGCGACGCAGGCGCTGACGCACGCCAGCGTCCTGGCGTTCGGCATGGCTCTGGCCGAACTGGACCTTCCGTTCGTCGATATCGACGCCGTTGCGCCTCCCCCACACGCGACGATGCTTGCCGTGCTCGCTCGCATCACCGGCGGCGAACCCGAGGTCTACTGGGATGTCCAGGCGGGCAATCCGCACGCCGCCGACGCCAGGGCTGCGCTACACCGAGCGACGCAGACGGTGAGCGAGACGGTCGACTCCGGTTCCGAGGCCGACTTCGCCCGCCTGTTGGCGCAGGCCGAAGCCGCTCTGGGCGGGAACGGCGATCGGTATCGAGCATTGTGTGCGGAGATGTTCGGTATCGTTCGAGGCAGCGGTGGTAGCCCATAGCCGCGGTGGGACGAGTGCGGAAGCGGAGGCACACGATGTTGGAGCAACCGTCGTTGCCGGAATTCGACTCCGATGATGTCGTCGAGAGCGCAGTCGTCGCACGGTTGGCGAAGAACTGGTCGCAGCGCGCGACGGTCAAGAAGCCCGAGCCCGAGCTGGACGATTTGTTCGACCTCGCCAAGCAGGATTTCCCCGACGCCTGATCCCCTTCGGTGAGCACGACACCTTCACCGGTGCCACTCCCGAGCAACAGGATCGACTTCGGGCGTGGGGTTGGATCGCGTTCAACAAGAACGTGATGGACGTCGAGCAGCACGTCGTTCATCCCGGTTTTGCGCTGTTGGCGCAAGACGTGTTCGAGACCGGAATGGGTGACACCCTCGCGGTCGCGGTGACCCAGGCCATGGTCGACGAGCAGTACCACACCCTGATGCACCTCAATGCGAGCGCAGCCACTCGGCGCGGACGCGGCTGGGCTCTGTCGGAACGTTCATTGCCGTTCAGCTCCACCGTGCGCAGGCAGCGTGCGGCGCAGGCGAACAGCGACGACCCCTGGTCGGCAGCTATCAGCTCGCTCGCGTTCATGACGGTCGCAGAGATCTCCATCACCTCGTATCTGGACCTGATCGAGGACGACGACGTCATTCAGCCCATCAACCGGGCAACCGTGAAACTGCACAACCGCGACGAGTACTGCCATGCATCGATCGCCGACGACATGGCTGCGATCGTCTTCGACCGACTCGGCTCCGACGACCGGCAGAAGTTCCTGGACGGCCTCGTCGACGGCATGGACGCGTTCTCGAGCAGCGATTTCTCCACCTGGGGACGCATACTCGAACTCGAGGGCATCCGCGGCGCCGAAGAAATGCTCGCCGACGTCGAGCAGGACGTCAGCCGCCGCGCGTTGGTTCAGGATTACAGCGGGTTGCGGTCACTGTGCCGAAAACTCGACGTCGAGAACAGTATCGATATCGACTGGGACTGACTGCGAGGCTCACGCAGCGCCTACCCACACGTAACATCTACGGCGAATTTCGCTATCAAGTAGTGGCCTCGACTCCACGGGGCCCGGTCCCACCACTCCCCCCGACAGCTCGGAGATTCGATGTCGTCAGCTCAACACGCAGCCGTACACGTGGAGGATGTACACAAGTCCTTCGGCGATGTGCAGGCGTTGCGCGGCATCAGCTTCTCCGCAGAGCGGGGAACCGTTCTGGGCATTCTCGGCCCGAACGGTGCAGGCAAGACGACGACCGTGAAAGTGCTGTCCACCCTGATCGCACCCGACAGCGGCAGAGCCTTCGTCGCGGGTCACGATGTGGTGGCCGACGCTCCGGCAGTCCGTCGTTCGATCATGATGACCGGGCAGTACGCGGCTCTCGACGACACGCTGTCCGGCCGCGAGAACATCGAGCTCTTCGGTCGCCTGATGGGTCTGGACAAGAAGGCCGCCAAGGCGCGAGCCAAGGCGTTGCTCGACGAGTTCGACCTCTCCGACACCGGCAAGCGCCCCGTGCGCGGCTACTCGGGCGGTATGCGTCGCCGTATCGACATCGCCTGCGGCCTCGTCGTGCGGCCGGAGGTCGTCTTCCTGGACGAGCCGACCACCGGACTCGACCCACGCAGTCGGCAGGGCGTCTGGTCGTTGGTCGAGGCGCTCAAGGCGCAGGGCATCACCGTGCTGTTGACGACGCAGTATCTCGAAGAAGCAGACGTCCTGAGCGACAACATCATCGTCATCGACAAGGGCACGGTCATCGCGGAAGGCACGTCGGACCATCTCAAGGCCATGACCGGCGGCAGCTACTGCGAGGTCGTTCCCCTCGATCCCGGCCAACTCCGCGCGGCCGCCGAAGCCCTGGGCGACATGGTCCCCGCTGCAGTGCACGCCGAGATCACCGCTGCCTCGGACCGGCTCTCCGTTCCTGCACCCGACGGCGCAGCCACTCTGTCGGAGATTCTGCGCCGGATCGATGCGGTGGGAATCGTGCTCGCCGACATCGCCCTCCGCCGTCCGTCGCTCGACGACGTGTTCCTCACTCTCACCGGGCACTCGCAGACGAGCACCACGCCATGACGGCCACGACACGAGGCGTGGCCGATTCGCAGGCCAGGACCGTGCCGAGGACCGATGTCGGGTCGACGGCTCAGCAGCCGAAGCGGCGGTCGAGGACGAAGCCGTCGGGATTCGTGCAGTGGCAGGCTCTGACCGGGCGCGCACTGTGGACCATGCTGACCAAGGGTGAGTTGTTGGTCGCGGTCATCGCCCCGCTCATCTTCACCGTCGGCTTCTATCTGCCCCTCAAGTTCGTCATGGGTCTGCAGGGAATCGACTACGCCCAGTTCCTGATGCCGATCATCGTGCTGCAGGCCATGGCGTTCACCGCGATCTCGGCGGCACAGCGTGCCTCGGCCGAGGCCATGAGTGGCCTGAACTCGCGGTTGAAGACCATGCCCGTCGTGCGCGGTGTGCCTCTGGTCGCGAGAATCTCGAGCGGTGTCGTCCGCTCGTTGGTCTCGCTCGTATCCGCCCTCGGTTTCGGCTATGTGATCGGTTTTCGCTTCACCGCGGGATTCGGCCAGGCCGTGTTGTTCTGCGCACTCGCCATGCTGATCAGCACCACGTTGTCGATCGGTGCCGATGCGATCGGAACGCTGTCGAAAAGTCCCGAGGCGACCAGCCAGGTACTGACCCTCCCCCAGCTGATTCTGGGTATGGCCTCGTGCGGGTTCGTTCCGGAAAGTGGTTTCCCGGAACTGATCCGACCGTTCGTACGCAACCAGCCGATCTCGCAGTTCTCCTTCGCGATGCGGGACATGGCCGAAGGCGGAGTCAGCTTCCAGGTGTTGTGGCCGTCGCTCGCGTGGGTGGCCGGCTTGATCCTGTTCTTCGTACCGCTCGCCATCTGGGCGAGCTCCAGGCCAGAGTGACGAGTCGGAGATGACGATGTCCGAAGCGTCGGTGAGTACAACCCGCGTGTCCAGCTTGACCTTTCCCGAACCCAACATGGTCCTGGGCGAAGGGTCCGTCCGTGCTCTCTGGACCCACAGCCTGATCCAGGCCAAGCGACTGTTGATGCGATGGATGCGCGATCCGTCGACGATGATTCAGGCGTTGCTGTACCCCGCCTTGATGCTGGTCATGTTCCGTGTCGTACTCGGCAACTCGATTTCCGCGGCGACCGGATCACCCGCGATCTACGGCCAGGTGCCGATGATCGCCCTCGTCGGGGCCATGTTCGGATCCATCGTCAGCGCGGTCGGACTCAAGGGCGAACGCAAATCGGGTTTGCTGTCACGGTTCTGGACGACACCCACGCACCGGGCCGCCGGCCTGCTGGGCAGAATGATTGCCGAAGCAGTTCGGGTGCTCGTCACTACCCTCGTCATCACCAGTGCCGGAGTGGCGATGGGATTCCGCTTCACTCAGGGAGTTCCGGCCGGCATCTTGTTGATCTTGGTGCCGATCGTATTCGGTATCGGGTTCGCGGTCATGGTGACATTCCTGGCCACCGTCGCCGGCGACGCACCTCTGGTCGAAGTCGTGTCGATCTTCGCAACGCTTCTCATGTTCTTCAATGCCGGCTTCGTACCCGTGCTGGCCTACCCGCCGTGGCTCCAACCGGTCGTCGCGGCGCAGCCGATGTCGGTCGCGGTCGATGCAATGCGAAACCTGGCAATGGGTGGTCCGGTCCTGACGCCGGTGTTGCAAACTCTGGCGTGGTCACTCGGAATGGCAGCTGTGTTTCTGATCCCCGCAATCCGCGGCTACAAGAAGGCATCCGCGACCGGCTGATCGAGCAGGCTCCGGCCACCCGTGGCCCCGATAGGAGGTGACGTCGTGGACCGTGCGCGCGCGGCACATCCGTCGATCTCGGTGATCATTCCTGTGAGCTCGCTCGATCCCCTGCTCGACGCGCAGTTGCAGGCATTGGCGGAGCAGGATGCCGACTGTCCGTTCGATGTGCTGATCTCGGACAACGCCGGTGACGGACGAGTCAGCGATCACGTCTCCTCGCACCCTCTACGGGATCGACTGCGACTGACCTGTGTCGACGCCTCTGCGCAGGTCGGCGCGGCGCATGCCCGCAATCGCGGTGCCGAGAATGCCTCCGGCGACCTGTTGATGTTCTGCGACGCAGACGACGTGGTGCATCCGTCGTGGCTACGAACCCTCGCCGAACTGGCCAG
>NZ_BAOX01000167.1:0-10623 GCF_000813105.1 Rhodococcus sp. BS-15
CATTCGCCATCCGCGCGCACAATCGCACCCCGACCGCTCACCATTCCCCGCGCACCTGACGAACGCGCGCGCATTCGCGACGACGAGGGACTCAGGCCGGATGCCGGCGCGCGAGGCGGCTGCGGACTGCGTACGCCAGGGCAAACGCGCGCTTATTCGTGGACGTGAGGGCCAGAACCCGGGCACGGCATGCGAGGCGACTGCGGACTGCTTATACGAGGGCAAATGCGCGCGCGTTTGCGGGCTCGGAGTCTCTACTTCTACACAGCTGACGGTAGATACGAGTATCACCTCGCGGCGAACGCTGTGACGGTTCGGTGCGATGCCATCGTCTCCGCATCCCGTCGCTCGAAAGTGATGTGCCTGCGAAATAGCCTTTGTGACAGGTCAATTGGTGGACGACAGTTTTCGCGTCGTGCTCGCTGAATTTAATCGGTGGAGTTCGTGGCTGCGGCCGTGCATGATCGTGGCACAGGCACATCGCAGAGACCGTGGAGGTGGACAATGGCAGCAGAAGCGAATTACGTAGGCCGTCGAGTCGTCTGCTCTCGGTTCGCGATTTGCGCCGATCATGCTCTCTGAGTGAGCCTTCGGCCGAATCGGCCGGTTTCGGTCAACGATATTCAGCAATCGATCCAATACTTCGCCGCATAGTAATGCTCTGTGTTCGGCGTCCACTCTTGCTGTAGGAGAACAGATGTACCACTACGAACAGATCCTGAACGAACACCGACAACGCGTCGCGCGTGGTGCGCAGAACTACGAACGGCGTCGGGTTGCAGCGGAACGAGCTGCCGAAACAGCTGTCGCAGAGGTGGATTCAGGTGAGACCGGGGCGGCGGACACAGTGGCCTCGAACGACTGTGAATCGGAATCCGAGATCAGCGTCGGGGTGATGTCGTTCCGGCGCTGACGGTCAGGGCTCCATCAGATGCGAGTAGCGATCGCCCGCGGCTGCGATGAAGTCGCGAACGAACCAGCACGCAGGGGCAACGCGCAGTCCCTGCGTGCTGGTGTCGTCGAGAGCGTATTCGGTGAGGGCAGCGGCAAGTCCTCGACCGCGAAACTGCGGAAGCGTCACGGTGTGGTGAAACGTTCTGGAACCGTCCGATTCGAGGTACTCCGAGTATCCCGCCAACTCGGAATCGACATAGATCTCGAAGCGATGGTCGGCACCGTCGTGGGTGATCTCGACCGTCATGGTTGTACCTCCTCGCCGAGTTCGGTGTCACCACGGTAACCGGCACCCGTCCTGCGGGGTGTTCTGCGGTTACTCGAGCACGCATTGACGCAGTAGGGTGAGGGAAACCGAGTCGTGCAAGCGCCACCCGTCGCAACACCTCTCTTCATAAGTACGGGGCGCTCTCGAGGCTGAAGGTGGCAATCCGTGGAAGACACATCCGACCGGGGAATCAAGGCATTCATCCGAACCGTCGCACAGCGCGGTGGACGCGCGGAGCGGCTGACGACATCGCGACGCAATCCCGTGCAGGTCTGGTCGATGGACGGCACGTCGTCGTGCATAGTCCGAGTGAGATCGAAGGTAACGGGTGATTGGAAGGCCCGCAGGCAGGACGAATCGCTCGAGAGTGACGACACCGGATCCTCGTATTGGGTGTTCGTCGATCTCGCGAACGAAGAGCCGCGCTTCTACATGGTCTCGTCCGAAGAGATGGCTACCGACATCCGCGGAGAAGTGGACCTCTGGGTCCAGGATTCGCCACTCCGGACCAGGACCGGGCATCACGCAATCGCCGTGGACCGAGTGCTGCACGGCAGCGAGCGTTGGGACCTGCTGGGTCTGAGTTCGACGTTGGACAGATCGGTCGACCTCGGCCCCGAACAGACGTGGGTTCGTACACCACGGGTGAAGGCACCTCGTAAGTCGGCCAAGGCAGCCGTGAAGAAGAAGTGATCGACAACCGGGTACGGGTGGTCGCCGATTGTGAGGGCTATCGGCTCAGCGCCCGCTACGATCCCGAGACGCAGCGACTGGAGATCACCGCAGGACCGATGGAAGGCCGCCGGTTCGACAATCCATCCGTCGCTGCCAGTGCGGTAGCCACACATATCAGTGGGGATGTCGAGGAGCGCGACGGCTGGCAGTTCTGGCAGCTGGACACTCCGGATCGCGCTCCGCTGGGATCGTTTCAGTAGAGAACCACAGCTCACGACCGCTGTGTTGTGACTCCTCACCAAATTGGCATTTCCGGTAAAAACGGGACAAAGGTCCGATTAATCTTGCGCTGGTAGGACGAGCTCCCTGTTTTAGCCTCTGGGTCGAATCGATGTTCGAGAGTTCGTCCGTGCATCGAAATTCGGGTATCAGCGAGCTCAACGGTCGACAGTGCGAGGGGTGCTGTCGACCGTGGGGAGAGGTCTTCACCATGGAACATTCCTTCCGGACGGGCTCAGCCCACGCGTCCCGCTTCCTGTTCCTCATCGCCCAGTTCGTCGATCGGAGAATCCCAGCCGAGTTCTTCTCGGCTCAATTCCGAGAACTGCAGAACACCCAATCCACGTATCTCGATGCCGACGTCTCTTCGGTCATCGGAATGTTGTCGGTCGACGTCGGCGCGTACCTGGGTGATGTCGAGATCCGAGGGGTGGACTACATCGACTCCGAACAACTCTGGCTGGCTGCCGGTCAGGCGTTCCGTGATCTCATGACCGTCCAGTCCGAGCACGTCGAACGTGAGGCCGGGTGACGGCACCCCAACGTCACCGGAATCGATCACGATGCCGCAGAAGGTCTTCGAGCCGAAATCGTCTGTGAGTGCCTCGCATTTCGATCGGTAGATCGCCCGCATCGGCCAACCGTCTGACATAGGTGTCGGAAACACCGAGCACCTCGGCAGCTTGCGAGGTGGTCAGCAACTCGTCCACGGTGCCGATGGCCACCGCCCGACCGGTCGAGAGCTGGGTGAGAAGTTCCAACACCGCACTGCGTGCTGCTTCGTCGAGCGGAACCTCCGAACCGCCGATTCTGATGTCCACGTCTGGTCCGGTCCGCTCGTGAACGACCGCCGCCAGCGAGTTGGCCGATCGCGAGTCGAGAGCAGGCATGACGAATCGGAAGTCCATCGGTCCAGGATAGGAGCGGGCAGAGGCGTCGGTACGCATAGGCTCGAAGCACCCAGCATGTGAGGAGTGTTGCAGTGCCCCAGTTGTTGCACCTCGATTCGTCCGCAGACCCGGATCGCTCGATCAGCCGTCGGGTGACGGCCCGCTTCTCGGACGCCTGGCATGGCATCGGCACCGATCACTCGGTGATCCATCGAGACCTGCACTCGAGTCCGCTGCCGCACCTACCCACCTCGGCGCTGCACTGGGCACCCCATCTGCGAACCGCCGACGAAACCGTGGATCCTTCCGCCGAGGCGTTGCAGGTCGAACTGATCGAGGAACTGATCTCGGCGGACGCGGTGGTGATCGGCGCACCGATGTACAACTGGTCGATCCCGTCGACATTGAAGGCATGGATCGACTACGTACACGTTCCGGGTATCACCGTGCCGTTCGACAGTGACACGGCACCTCTCGTCGGCAAGCCCGTGGTCGTGGTGACCAGTCGGGGAAACGACTACACCCCCGGTACCGACAACGCCTCCGCCGACCACACCACCGCGCAACTGCGACAGGTGCTCGGAGTTGCTCTGGGGATGGACGTGCACTTCGTTCCGGTCGACCTGACGCTCGCCGAGCGGGTGCCGGCGCTCGCACCGCAGATTTCGCGGGCACGAGCCAATCTGGAGGCGGCGTTCTCCGCCGTCGACGATCTCGCGCTGCGATTGGGTGGAGCAACCGCCAGGTGAGGGCCGAGTAGCCTGGCGAGGTGCTCCCGAACGGCCCAGGCAACGACACCACCCGCGGTGAACGTGGATCGGGGCGCCATCGCATGAGGACGCCGTCGCGCAATCGCGGCCTCGCGCTCCGAATCGGCCGGGTTATCGTCGCCACTGCGGCAGTTGCCTCGATTGCGGTGAGTGGAATCGGGTTCGCGGTGTACCGCGAAGCCACCACAGGACTGACCACCTCGGATGCGCTCGACGGCATCGCTGACAACGATTCGAGTGGCAACGGCGAGGACACCAACATCCTGTTGATCGGCCTCGACAGTCGCAAGGACATGGACGGCAACGACCTGCCCGCCGAGTTCATCACCGATGCGCTGCATGCGGGCGACAGCGATGTCGGCGGTTACAACACCAACACGCTGTTGCTGGTGCACCTTCCGGCCGACGGCGGTCGCGCGACCGCGCTGTCGATACCTCGCGACGACTACGTCGACGTTCCCGGATACGGCAAGCGAAAGATCAAGGAGGCGTACGGACTTGCGAAAGCCGACGCCGATTCACAATTGCTCGACGATGGCGTCATCGATACGGCCGAGCGGGAGCGTCGAGCGCGAGACGCTGGTCGACGATCGACGTTGACCGCGGTTCGTGATCTGCTCGACGTGCCGATCGATCATTTTGCCGAAGTGAACCTTCTGGGCTTCTACGACGTGGCGACCGCCGTCGGGCCCATTCAGGTGTGCCTGAACAATCCGGTACACGACATTTATTCGGGGGCGGACTTTGCGGCGGGGGCGCAAGAGCTGAGCGCTTCGCAGGCGCTGTCCTTCGTCCGGCAACGCCACGGCCTCGACAACGGCGACCTGGATCGAACCAAACGACAGCAGGCATTCGTGGCGGGAGTGATGGCCAAGCTCAGCTCCTCCGGTGTCATGGCGAACATCGACGAACTCCGGGCGCTCGTAGCGGGCACCAAGAACGACGTCGTGATCGATGCATCCTTGGATCCGGTGAAGCTCGCAGGGGGAGCCGGTGCAGTCATGCAGGGCGACATCGATTTCTACACCCTCCCGATCACGGGCTACGACACGATCGACGGCCAGGACGTCAACCTCGTCGACGTCGATGCCATCAGGGCCGAGGCAGCACGGTTGATCGGCGACGCGCCTGCGCCCGCATCGCCGATGACCTCGGCGCCTGATCCGGCAACTACGCCGCCCCCGCTCGAGGTCGTCGCGTCGGATCCGCCCCTGGACCCGGCAACAGCCCCCGATGAGGGTGTGCACAGCGACGGCGGAATCCCCTGCGTCGACTGAACCCTGTGTCGACTGAATCCCCGCGGTACCGGTCAGAGCGTCGACGCGCTGAGCAGAACGTCCATCAACTGTTTTTCCACCGCCGCGAACTGCGGCGTCGTGACGATCTCGAGTCCGCGTGGGCGGGGCAGCGTCACCTCGATCTGGCGTCGAACGTGGGCGGGCCTGGGGGAGAGGACGATCACGCGATCGGAGAGATAGACCGCTTCGCGGATGTCGTGCGTGATCATCAGCACCGTCCACCGAAACTCCGACCAGACCTGCTGCAACCACGCCTGCATGTCGCTTCGAGTCAACGAGTCCAGCGCCCCGAAGGTTCGTCGAGCAGTAGTACCGATCGTCCCTGCACCACAGTGCGCAGCAGCGCCGCCCGCTGGCGCATGCCGCCGGAGAGCTCGGACGGTCTGGCCGACTCGTACCCGTCCAGGCCGAACACCGGGAACAGCTCGCGTGCCCGCGCCCGCGCTTCCTTCTTGCAACGCCCTGCACTTCGAGCCCGAGGGTGGTGTTGTCCAACACCGAACGCCACGGAAACAGGAGATCCTTCTGCGGCATGTAGGCGCACGGCGGTACTCGAACCGTGCCGGAATCGGGCCTGTCGAGCCCGGCCAGCATGTTGAACACCGTGCTCTTACCGGAACCGCTCGGGCCGATGATCGACACGAACTCGCCGGGGTGAACACCGAACGACATGCCGTCGAGTACGGGCTTCTCGCCGAATGATTTGCTGAGATCGCGAACATCGATGCACGTGTCGGCGTCAGACATGGAGACCCGCCGAACCGTGACGTGCCCAAGGCGCGACGAACCGCTCCACCAGGAAGGTCGAGACGAACAGGACCACACTGATCACGGCCGTGACGGCAACCGCGGCGAGAACCAAATCGGTACGAAACGAGTTCTTCTGTTGGCTCATGTAGATTCCGAGTCCCGCACTGGCCCCGGCATATTCGGCAAAGATCGCACCGACGACAGCGTAGGTGATTCCGATGCGCAGCGAGGTGAAGAATCGGGGAAGCGCCGACGGTAGCCGCACGTATCGAAACTGTTGCCAGCGCGAGGCACCCATGCTTGCCAGCAGCGACCGCGCGTCCCGATCGGCCGCTGCGAAACCCTCGATGAGCCCGATGGCCATCGGGAAGAACGTGGCCAGTGCGATCACCAGGATCTTCGGAAGCAGCCCGAAGCCGAACCAGATGATCAACAGCGGCGCGATCGCGATGATCGGAAGCGTCTGCGATACGACGAAGAGGGGAACGAACGCGCGCCGCAGCCACGGCGAGAAATCCACCGCGATGGCCAGCAACCAGGCCAGGGCCAACGAGACCGCGAAACCGACGAGGGTCACTTGCAGGGTCGCCGCCGCGTTCTCGGCGATCGCGTCGCGCTGCGCCCAACCCTGGACCACCACGCGGCCGGGGGACGGCAGCACCTGCGGCCGGATGCCGCTGATCTGGACGTAGACCTGCCAGGTGGCGATTATCAGAACGACGACGGTCAGCGCAGGCCACGCCCAACGCAGCGAGGCTCGGATACCGCTGAACGAGTAGGAACCTCGGTCAGCGGCTACCGCCTCATCGATCGCCGAGGTAGTCATTGGTGAAGTAGGTCGACCAGTCCGGCTCCGCGGTCAGAGGCGCGCCGTTCTGATCGGCGAGCACACCGCTGTCGTAGAGGAATTTCGAGTACTCGGTCCACTTGTCGAGACTCTGCCGTCCTACCTCGCCAGTGGAGTCCTTCATGTACTTCTCTGCGAGCATCTCCTGGCTCTCGAAGACGAGCGATTCGTCGGTGAATGTTCCCGGATTGGCGTCGATCAGATCCTGTGCGGCCTTGTCCGGATCGTCGGCGGCGAGTTGGTAGCCGCGCTGAAGTGCCTGGACGAACTTCTCGGCCTGATCCGGATGGGCTGCGAGCCAGGGCTCGTTACCACTGATCGTGATCGCGTAGGCGTCGGGAAATCCGTAGTCGGTGTAGTCGAAGTACTTCATCGGCGTTCCGCTGTGCTCGGCCTCGATGCCTTCCCACGCGAAGTAGGAGACGGTGAAGTCGGCGGTACCGGAGTAGACCGCCTCGTACGCCGAGGTGCCCAGTACCACCGTTTCGTATTCGCCTGTGCCGCCGTCATTCTGGATGACCTGCTGGAGTCCGGCCTGCTCACCGGATTCGCCGAAGCCGGCGTAGACCTTTCCGTCGAGTGCTTTCGGGCTCGGAATGTCGTCTCGATCGGCGCGAACTCCGATGCCGGTCGCCCAGTGTTGTAGCGGCGCGAGGACCGAGACGATCTGCGCACCCGCCGAGGTGGCGAAGACGCCCGAACTCTGTGTGCTGATACCGAACTCGGCGTTTCCGGCATCGACGAGAGTGTCCGCCGCAGTATTGTTGTACGGCAGAATCTCCACGTCCAGGCCGGCGTCGGCGAAATAGCCTTCCTGCAGGGCCACATAGAGGCCGGTGTGGTTGGTGTTCGGCGTCCAGTCCAACGCGAACCGAATGGTGTCGGAGTCCGTCGAGTCCGAGCAGCCCGCCAGTCCGGTCGTGGCAACGACGGCCGCCGCCAACGAGGCGAGAATTCGAGTGGTTCTCATGCGTACACCGCACTCTCGGCCAGGGGCCATGGGGTGGGATGTAAAGCGCTGTCCCAGAACATCAATTCGTACCTCGATGCCACGACGAAGGCGTCGATCATCTGCTCGCGCTGTATCGGAGTCGCGGCAGCAGCCGCGTCGTCCACGAATGTCCTGGCTTCGTCGACGATGGCATGGAATTCGGCGGCGTCGTACGCGGCCACCCACTGCGCGTACGGGTGATCGGGATCGCGATCGAGAACCGCCCTCGCGGCACCGGCGAGTGAGCGGCCGACGTCGGCGTAGATCCAGAAGCACGGCAGAACAGCTGCTGCTGCAACAGGATACGGTTCGGTTGCCGCCGTCGCGGTCAGGTAGGACGTGTAACCGAGGCATGCCGGGGAAGGCTCTGGCGTCCGGGTCGACGGGGGCAGCGCTCCACCGGTCAGCATGGCTTCGTGCGACGCGGCTTCGTCCATTGCGCTCGCGGCGGCGCTTGCCCAGAATGCTCCGGCGACCGGGTTCGGTGCGTGTGCTGCCAGCAGCGACAGCGACTTGACGTACCCACCGAGATAGAGCGAGTCCTGTTCGAGGTACCGACGGAACGCGTCGAGCGGAAGCGTCCCCGCCCCTAGGAGTCGAAGAAATTCGAGGTCGTCGATCGCGCGTCGAATGTCCTCGGAGGCATCCCACAGTAGATCGGTGAAGCGGACCGGGTCCGCAGATACAACAGGCGTCATCGCCTTGACATCCCTTCGTCAGCATTACCTGCATCAGGTTCGGCGGGTTTGATCTCAGCATCCGCATCGGCGGACACACCCCGTGTCAGAACGAAAGCGACAGTAACACCGGTCACTCGGTGTCGATGCCGCCGCCCCTGTATCTGCGGTTCGGCGTCAGCCCAGCATGTCCTCGAGTTCCATGCCCTTGGTCTCCCTGATCTTGGCCTTCACGAAGAAGAACGAGAGCGCGGCGAACAAAGCGAACCCTGCGTAGATCACCCATAGCCCCACAGACGACGTCAGTGGTGGGAAGGCAAGCGTGACAGCGAAGTTGGCCATCCAGTTGGCTGCGGTACCGATGCCGAGCGCCATGGCGCGCATACGGTTGGGGAACATCTCACCGAGCATGACCCACATGATCGGACCCCAGGTCGAGGCGAAGAAAATGACGAACAGATTGGCCCCGACCAACGCGATCGCACCCCACGGAGCGGGCAACGTGACCTCGTCGCCGCTGCCGGTTGCTTGCGAGAAGGCCACCGACGCCATGACGAGCCCGCCGAACATGCCGATCGAGCCCGCCATGAGCAGCTTGCGCCGACCGATGCGGTCGACGAACAGGATCGCCACGAACGTCATCACCACGTTGATCACAGCGGTGATGACAGAGGTGGTGAACGATTGATCCTCGGTGAAGCCGACCGACCGCCACAGCGTCGTCGAGTAGTAGAAGATGGCGTTGATGCCGACCAACTGCTGCAACACGGCCATCGTGATGCCGACCCAGACGATGGGTTGCAGGCCGAACTTCGGACCGCGAATGTCGGCGAACGACGAGCGTGACTCCTTGCGCAGCGTCAGTCTGATCTCGTGGACGCGCTCGTCCGGATGCAGCTCACCGGTGATCTCGGCGAGGACTCGGGCCGCTTCCTCGTCGAGATGCTGACCGACGAGGTAGCGCGGAGACTCCGGGATCAGGGTGGCCAGCAACCCGTACACGAGAGCGGGAATCACGCCGACCAGGAACATCCAGCGCCAGGCCTCGATGCCGAACCACAGGTCGTTGGACGCGCCGTCGGCGGCACCGGCGAGAAGGGCGTCGGACAGCAGAGCTGCGAAAATGCCGATGGTGATGGCCAATTGCTGGAGCGAGGCCAGGGAGCCACGCCATTTGGCCGGAGCGATCTCGGCGATGTACGCCGGTGCGATCACCGAGGCGATGCCGATTCCGAGTCCGCCGAGCACTCGCCAGAGCATGAGATCGGGGACGCTGAACGCCAATCCCGAACCGATCGAGGAAATGACAAACAGGGCCGAGCCCAGCAGCATGACTTTCTTGCGTCCCCAACGGTCTGCGAGGCTGCCGGCGAACCAGGCACCCACTGCGCACCCGATGAGGGCGATCGCGACCACGAAGCCGGTGGTGAACGAGCCGAGGGAGAAGTGATCTTCGATCGAGTCGACAGCGCCGTTGATGACCGAGCTGTCGAAGCCGAACAGGAACCCGCCCACAGCAGCGGCGATGCTGACGCCGATGACCTTCGCTGTGTGGCGGTCCGAGGTCTGATTCATGAGTGATGCACCTTCCGGCCGCGCGCACGGGCGTCGGCCGCTGGGGAGACCGTACGGCAGGGATTGTCGTACCGTCCCCGGACATTACGCCTGGTAATTTGCCGCGCGAACGAGACCGTCAACGAAGGTCGAAATCGTCGTCCGAGACGGTGAAGCCGTGACCGACCTGATCGGAGCACGTGACCCCGGTCTGCTCATCGATGCTGCACTGCAGGCCGTTGGTTGAGCCACTTCCGGGGACGGTGAGCACTTCGCCGTACGGCAATGCCGCCGCAGGACCGTCGAAACGGTGAAATTTGGGATCGCCGAGGCTTTCGAACTTCGCCGGGGACCCGGCGATCAGCTGCACAGCATTGGGTTTCACCGCCGTTCCCGACGCCCCGCTGCCGGGAACCTCGGGTGCCGAATCAGGGAGTGATCCGTGGCATCCGGCGATCGAGGATTCGAGGACGGCGATACCGCACTCGAACTTTCCGCTGGGGCTCGAGAAGTAGTACCAGCCGGGTGCCTTGCCTGCGTAGTCCTGCGGCTTCGCCTGGGCTGCAGCAGGACTCGTCGGTGCCGGAGTGGTGGACGTCGGCGTGCCGGTCGCGGTGGTGGACGGTGTTGCGACGTGGCAGAGGGGACGGAGGGAGCCGTGGTGATCGGG
>NZ_BAOX01000166.1:0-10820 GCF_000813105.1 Rhodococcus sp. BS-15
GTCGGCTCGTGGTGCCGGGCGGCGCCGCGAGCGTCCCGGCGTCGGGTGATGCGCGGATCGGTCCGGAGTCCAGGCTCGGTGGTGGCATGAGCGCCACCGTGCCCGATCCGGCTGAACGCCGGATGTGAGGAACATGGGAACCGGCTGATAGTCGCTCTGGTAACGGTTCGATCACGTCAGACCGCCTGTACGGAACCATGCAGTGTCGGGTAACGGTGACCACGCCGTCAAATTCTCGAAGTCGGTTTCAATGATTCAATCGGGGGTCAGGACTGGTTTCTATCGATCGAACGGTCCTCTCACCTGCAACCGAATCGAATGGGTCGGATCGGCTTCGCTCGCATACCGGCCGCCGATGCGCACCCTCGAGCGGCTCTCGGTCCGCTCAGCTGGGCATTTGCCCTCGGATTGTTTCCCGTCACAGCATTTCGTGAAGCGAACTATGACTTCGTTGCAAGGCGTTGATTGGATGGGTCTATCTATGTGACGATACTCACATAGTCCAGTTCACCCTGGGCGAGACCGTCCAAAAGGGCGTAGTTTCAGCCGCATCGGAAACCCGCATTCGACCGTTACAGACACATCGATAACGATCTGGAAACGGGCCGTGGTACCCGTCACAACCCGTCGGAATCGGGTACTCGACACCTACGGACGCCGGAAACTCGAAGGAGAAGAACATGACCGCAATGTCTCAGGGACAGCTCGACATGGTCCGCGCGTTCTTTTGCAACGAGTTCGAAGCGGATTCCCTCGACCGGTCCACCGTGCCCGAGCCTACCGCCGAGGCAGTCGCCGAGTGGATCGATGCACTCACCAACAGCGGCCTGTTCGCACCCGCCGAGGTTCGCAACATCTCCTCGGTGTGGGCGGCCGAGCCGGAGACGTTGGTAGCAATGCTCATCGGTGAAGTGGACGAAATCGCGGTCAAGCGCCACGGCGCAGCGGTGCCGGCCGCGGCAACTGCTAGTCCGGCTCTGGTCCCCGCGTTCGTGCGCGCCAGCTGACTCGTCCCGGGTCTGGAGTCCTTCGCACCCGAGCAGGTTCTGCTTCGCTACTATCGGTCGAATTCCGATGACGGCAGTCGACAACGGTGTCGCGCGGCGAAGTGAGGGTTCTTCTATGGGCGCAGTGGGACTGGACGAAGAAGCAGTAGCGACCTGGATCGCAGGATTGGGAATCGGCGCAACCTCGCCTCTCACCTTTCATCGGATCGGCAACGGTCAGTCCAATCTCACCTACGCGGTTCGTGACGCCGGTGGCAGTGGTTGGGTACTTCGACGTCCACCACTGGGGAAACTGTTGGCGTCCGCACACGATGTTGTGCGTGAACATCGAATTCTGTCGGGCCTGCAGAACACGGCGGTGCCGGTTCCGAAAATGATTGCGATCACCGAGGGTTCTGCGGTGTCCGAGGTTCCGCTCCTGCTGATGAGTTTCGTCGACGGAATCGTCGTCGACTCGGTGTCGGTAGCCGAAGAACTCGACCCCGATCACCGACGCCGAATCGGGCTCGGCCTCACGGTGGCTCTGTCCGACATTCACCGCGTGGACCTGGAATCCTCGGGTCTGGCCGATCTGGCCAGCCACAAGCCGTACGCCGCTCGCCAACTCGCCCGGTGGACCAAGCAGTGGCAATCCTCGCGCACTCGCGACGTACCCGGTATCGACTCGCTGGCAACTCGATTGGCAGCCAACATCCCTCCGCAGCACGAGGTGACCCTGGTGCACGGAGACTTCCACCTCAGCAACGTCATCACGGCCCGCGACGACGGCCGTGTCGCCGCGGTCGTCGACTGGGAGCTGTGCACACTCGGAGATCCGTTGGCGGACCTCGGCGGCCTGCTGGCCTACTGGCCGCAAGCCGACGACGGGGTCGTCGGTCCGTTCATGGCGTCGACTCTGCCGGGCTTTCCTACACGGGCCGAGCTCGTCGAGTCGTATGCGCAGCACACCGGGCGTGACGTCTCCGATGTCGGATTCTGGCAGGTACTGGCGCTGTGGAAGCTCTCGATCATCGCCGAAGGCGTCATGCGCCGGATGGAAGCCGATTCGCGAAACCGGGCCGTGGCAGGCGGGCCGACCACGACGCTCATCGACGACATCGTCACCAGGGCGTTGCGTACAGCCGACGAGATCGGCCTGTAGTCGGTCAGATCGACGCGGTCCCGATCACCAGAGTGCGAGCTGCGCTCTCGATTTCGGGCGGAATCGCCACCGGTCTGCGAGTGACTCCGTCGACGTACACGTGTACGAATCGACCCCTCGCCGCCAACTCCAACGCATCGTCGCCTGCCTCGCGGAACAACCCGAGCGAGTACACGATGCTTCGGGTGCCGAGCTTCTCGACGGCCAGGCCCACCTGAAGGCGATCCGGAAAGCTCAACTCGGACAGGTATCGACATGAGGTCTCGGCGACGACACCGATCGCCGGCAGTGTCCGGATATCGAGTCCCGTCGCTCCATCAACCAACCGTTGACAGCGGTATCGAAATACGCGTAGTAGGTGACGTTGTTGACGTGGCCGTAGTGGTCGTTGTCGTCCCATCGCGTCGTCACGGGCCACAGTGCCGGAAAGTCCGATGCATGCGACAACTCCGGCCCGGGGTTCACCTGATCGGTCATGAACGTGACCCTAACCAGTGGCGTCGGTAGCGGGCATCGCCGGGGACTGCGACGCAGGATTGCTCGGACCACCAGACCGACGACCAAGGCCCAGAACGCGGAGCCGATTCCTGCGAATGTCAGGCCGGACGCAGCGACGAGGAAAGTCAGAACCGTTGCTTCTCTGTCCGACGCATGTTCGAGTGCGCCGAACAACGACGCCGCGAGAGTTCCCAACAGGGCAAGTCCGGCAACGGTTTCCACCACACCTGCGGGAGCTGCGGCAACCAGGGTCGCCAGGGCCGTGGACAGCAGTGCCAGCACCAGGTAGGAGGATCCGGCGGAGAATGCGGCGACCCATCGCCGCTTCGGGTCCGGATGGGCACTTGGATTCGCCGAGAGCGCAGCGCTGATCGCGGCGAGGTTGATCGTGTGACCGCCGGCGAATGCGCCGAGGACAGTGCCGGTGCCGGTGACGGTCATCGACGCACGCCAAGGAATTCGGAACCCGAACGATGCCATGACCGTGGTGCCGGGGATGTTCTGCGACGCCATCGTGACGATGTACAGCGGCACCGCGATACCTACTGTGGCCTGCCAGCTCCAGTGCGGAACCGTCCAGTCGATTCGGGGAATCAGATCCGAGGCCGCGATGGGGGTGTCGCCGCCGATCAAGTCGGCCGCGATGACCGCCGCCGCCGCGGCGAATGCTGCAGGAACTGCCCAGCGTGCATTGTACCGAAGTACGACGAGCCAGACGAGTACAACCGGAGCTACCTGGGCGGGGGAGTCGGCGAAGGCGACGACCGGTGCCGCGCAGAGCGGAAGGAGTACTCCGGCCAGCATTGCCTGCGCGAGTGGTACCGGAATTTTCGAGACGAGCGCGCCGAGCCTCGGCCACAGGCCCGTCAGGAGGATCAGCACCCCGACAGTGACGAAGGCGCCACCGCGGCGGGCCACCCTCCGACGACCACACCGGTTCCGGCCAGGAGCGCAGCGCCCGGCGTCGACCACGCCAGCGTGATGGGCTGTCTGTACCTGCGCGAAAGCCACATCATGCCCACGGCCTGGGTGACGCACAGTGCCAGCAATCCGGAGGCCGCCTCGGTCGGGCTTGCACCTACCGCCCGTAGGCCCGTCAGCACGACGGCGAACGAGCTGGTGAAGCCGACCAGTGAGGCCACGATTCCTGCGCTGATGGGGGTCGAGAGTGGCGTCGGTCCGTCGGCGGCGTCGGCAGTGGTCACGACTGACGATGATGCACTGTGGGCCGTCGCCTGTCGCGTCGTTTCCCATCGAGCCGAGTCGGCGGCAGGCGTCGGCGGCCGAATGCTGTCGGGGCACCCTCGACGTGACGTAGTCTCTGGGTTGGACCGGACCAGTCCGTACCGCTGGTTCGGCGAGTGACGGAAAGGCCGGCGCAGTGGTGATGCCCGTACATCTGAGGGACAGTCAGGTCCCGAAGCACGAACAGCTTCGCGCAATCCTGTTGCACCGCTGCACCAAGGAGCTGCAACCCGGCGATCTGATGCCCAGCGAGCGAAAACTGATGGAGGACTACGGCGTCAGCCGCATCACCGTTCGCGAAGCCATCGGCCAGCTCGTCAACGACGGACACCTGGTGCGGGTCCGTGGCAAGGGCACGTTCGTGGCCAGTCGCACCGTGCAGTCGCGTTTGCACCTGGCGTCGTTCTCGGAGGAGATGCGCGCGCAAGGATTGACGCCTACCACGGTGGTGCTGTTCGCGCGGCTCGAAAGCCCCTCGGCGGCAACGACTCGTGCTCTCGGCCTTGCCGACGGAGAACAGACCTACCACGTCAAGCGTCTACGACTGGCCGATGCCGAACCGGTCAGCGTCGACGACGCGTGGTATCGGGCTTCCTTGCTCCCCGGCCTGATCGAGCACGACCTGAGCAAATCGGTGTACGAGGCCGTACAGATCCATTACGGGTTGACCATCGACCGGGCCGAGCAGACCGTCAAAGCAACTGCGGCCGACAGTGATACCGCCACCCTGCTCGGCACCAAGCGTGGTGCCCCCGTGCTGTATTTCGACCGCGTCTCCTTCAGCGGCGACGAGCCGCTCGAACACACCGAGAGCTGGTACCGCTGCGATCGGTATCAGTTGTCGATGGAAGTCGAAGGCGGGCGACGCACCTCGCAGCGCCGGTGAGATCAGGGCAGCTCGAACAGTAGGTCGCCTACTTCCACGGTGTTGTCGATTCTCGCACTCGTCACCGAATCCGGCTTCGAATCCATCAGGACCACGGGAACGACATCCGAGTAGCCCGCCGCTGCGATCGCTGCGGGATCGTAGGTGACCACGAGGTCGCCTGCCTCGACTCGATCACCCTCTGCTGCAACGAGCTCGAAGCCCGCGCCCTTCATCTTCACGGTGTCGATACCGATGTGCACCAACACACCCGCCTTGTCCTCGGTGAAGACGACGAACGCGTGCGGATGGAGTTTGAGGATCGTGCCCGCGACCGGTGAACGAACCTCGACAGACCTGTCGTTCGGGGTCGGGCGCAGTGCGACACCGGAGCCGACCATCTGCGCCGAGAATACCGGGTCGGGCACGTCGGCGAGCGAGATGACCTGGCCGGCAACAGGGCTGAGGATCACCCTGGCGTCGCTCACAGGATGTCGCCGATGTCTTCTGCGAGCGTGTCCGCTTCGGGGCCGACGATTACTTGAACTGCGGTTCCTTTGTGAAAGACGCCGTGGGCACCTGCCGCCTTGAGCGCTGCCTCGTTCACCAACGACCCGTCCTTCACCTCGGTACGCAGCCGAGTTATGCACGCTTCGATCTCGACGATGTTGTCGGCACCGCCGAGGCCTTCGACGATCGCGTCCGCTTTGGACATGTGGGGTTCCCGCTTTCTGTCGGCGTATGTCTGTCGGGTGGATCACACGGCCGGGTTGACATGTGCTTGCCACCTGGCCAAACTACAACTGGTAATGACCGGACAGTACCCCTGATAGCACCCGGTCACAACAGCGAAATCGCCCTCGAAGGACCAGCCTCGAAGAGAAGGTCGCCATGACCCCGAAGAAGACGGACTCGATCGATACCGAGCCGAAGAAGGAATCTCGATCATTGGCCGGGCTGCAGCGGTTCGGTCGCAGCCTCATGCTCCCGATCGCTGTTCTGCCGGCCGCCGGAATTCTCCTGCGGCTCGGTCAGGACGACCTGCTGGGGAGATTCAGCGCTCTGGAGACCACCGCTGCGGTCATCTCCGCCGCAGGGCAGGCGGTATTCACCTGGCTTCCCCTCATCTTCGCGGTCGGTATCGCCATCGGCTGGGCCAAGAAGTCCGATGGTTCGACCGCGCTCGCAGCGGTGGTCGGCTACATGGTGATGAACGGCGTCTTCACGGCCATGTCGCCCGTCGTGCTCGACGGGGAGGTCGATGCCAACGGTGACCCGGCCGTGATCGACTACGGCGTATTGGCAGGCATCGTCATCGGACTGCTCTCGGCAATCCTCTGGCAGCGCTTCTATCGACAGAAGCTGCCGGACTATCTCGGCTTCTTCAGCGGCCGTCGTCTGGTGCCGATCATGACGGCGATCACCGGTCTCGTTGTGGCCGTGATCATGTCGTTCGTCTATCCGCTCTTCTACGGCGCGCTCCAATGGGTGGGCAACACCGTCGCCGACCACAGTGTGGTGGGAAGCGGAATCTATGGCTTCGCCAACCGCATGCTCATTCCCACAGGGCTGCACCACATTCTGAACTCCGTCGTCTGGTTCCTGGTGGGGGACTACCAGGATGCAGGCGGTCAATTGGTCCGCGGCGACCTCAATCGGTTCTTCGCCGGCGACCCGTCCGCCGGAGTGTTCATGACCGGATTCTTCCCGATCATGATGTTCGCTCTTCCCGCTGCAGCATTTGCGATCTATCGCAACGCCAAGCCGTCGCAGAAGAAGATCGTCGGCGGAATCATGTTGTCCACCGGCCTGACTGCCTTTGTCACCGGCATCACCGAGCCGCTCGAATACTCGTTCATGTTCGTGGCCTGGCCGCTCTACATCATCCACGCGGTGTTGACCGGAACCTCGATGGCGTTGACCAATGCTCTCGGGATCCACGACGGTTTCTTCTTCTCCGCCGGCGGCATCGACTATCTGCTGAACTACGGAATCGCCACCAAGGCGTGGCTGCTCATCCCGATCGGCCTGGCGTACGCGGTGATCTACTACTTCTTGTTCAGTTTCGTCATCAAGAAGTGGAACCTGCGCACCCCCGGACGTGAGGACGACGCAGTGCTCGAACCCGATCGGGCATGACCGCATCCACTACGACGACGCACCGCGGGCGGGTCGTCACGCGCGACCAGGTGATCGAGGACGGCGTTCTCGCGTCGACGGGAGACCGGATCTCGTGGGTCGGACCTGCATCGGCGTGGCCCGGTGAGGCAGTACCGCAGACGAATTCGACGATCCTGCCCGGGTTGGTCGATCTGCATTGCCACGGTGGAGCTGGGGCCTCTTTTCCGGATTCACCGGCCATCGATCTCATGACGGCGGTACGGCATCACCGCTCTCGCGGGACCACGACGATGCTCGCCTCACTGGTGTCGGCACCGCCGGAAGGGCTGATCACGCAGACGTCGCTGTTGGCCGATCTGTACGAGTCCGGTGACATCGCCGGAGTCCACCTCGAGGGGCCGTTCCTCGCGGTCGCCCGCTGCGGCGCACAGGATCCGGCGTCGCTGCGCAGCGGAGATCCCGGACTGCTCCGCGACATACTGAGCGCGGGCCGGGGAGCGGTGCGGTCGATGACCCTTGCGCCCGAGATCGACGGTTTCACCGCCATCGCAGAGATGTTGCGGGAGAACGGGATACTTCCGAGCATCGGGCACACGGACGCCGATGCCCTCACCACTCGCCGCGGTATCGAGTCGCTGGGGGACGGTCCGATGACGGCCACGCACCTGTTCAACGGAATGCCGACCTGGCATCATCGGTCGCCGGGTCCGGTGAGCGAGTGCTTGGCTGCCGCGGCGCGCAGCGTGATGGTGCTCGAATTGATAGGCGACGGAGTGCACCTCGCCGACGAGACCGTGCGCGCGGTGTTCGATCTCGTCGGTGGCGCACGGATCGCGCTGGTGTCCGACGCGATGGCCGCGGCCGGTATGCCGGACGGCCGCTATCGGCTCGGGCCACTGGATGTGACCGTCCATCACTCGGTCGCACGGCTGTCCCGCGACGCAGATTCCGAGACCGCTCCGATCGCAGGCGGAACCGCGACCGTGCTGGACCTGTTGCGCCGCGCCGTGCTGGATGCCGGTGTGCCACTGGTCGATGCGGTTCGGGCTGCATCGTCGACTCCGGCGGCGTCGATCGGCCTCGGCTCCGACGTCGGTTGCCTCGAACAGGGCATGAGAGCCGACGTGCTGGTGGTCGACGCGGCGTTCGAGCCGTTACAGGTGATAAGAGGCGGAACAGCAATCGGAGAGGACAGCTAGATGGAGGTCGTGATCCTCGAGGGGGCCGACGTAGTGGATCGAACGGCCGCCGACATCGTCGAACGAGTCGCACGAGTCGCACGAGCAGGCTCCACTCCTGTACTGGGACTGGCAACCGGGTCGACCCCGGTAGGCACGTATCGCGAATTGGCGCGACGGCATCGGGACGAGGGCCTGTCGTTCGCGCGATGTCGAGCCTTCCTGCTCGACGAGTACATCGGACTGGCGAAAACAGCAGAGCAGTCCTACTTCTCGTTCATTCGAGAGAACTTCGTCGACCACGTCGATCTGGACGACGCCGCGGTGTTCTCGCCCGACGGCGAAGCGGACGACATCGCGGCCGAGGCGCAGCGGTACGACGCGGCGATCGCAGCCGCAGGCGGCATCGATGTTCAGATCCTCGGAATCGGCACCGACGGACACATCGGCTTCAACGAGCCTGGATCATCACTGAGATCGCGGACGCGGGTGAAGACGCTGACCGAACAGACTCGCGTCGACAATGCCCGTTTCTTCGATTCGCCCGAGGACGTGCCGCATCACGTACTGACGCAGGGGCTCGGCACCATCGACGAGGCGCGTCACCTCGTGTTGATCGCCACAGGTGAGTCGAAAGCCGACGCCGTGGCGGCAGCCGTCGAAGGACCGTTGTCGGCGCACTGTCCGGCGTCGGCGATCCAATGGCACCCGCACGCAACGGTGCTGTTGGACGAGGCCGCGGCGTCGTCGCTCGCACTCGCGGAGTACTACCGGTACGCCTACGCCAACAAGCCCCGGTGGCAGCACCTGTGAGTCAGCTGCGCGAGAACTCCGATGCGCGCGCGATCTGTTGGTCCGACGGTCGCATTCCGGTGTAGAGAACGAACTGTTCTGCCGCCTGCAGAGCGATGACCTGAGCGCCAGTGATCACGGGCTTGTTCGCCGCCCGGGCCGCGACGATCAGCGGTGTCTCCGACGGCATGGCGACCACGTCGAACACGGCCTTCGCTGCGTCGATCTGCTGTTCGGTGAACGGTGCCGAATCAGCGTCCGGCCCGCCGGCCATACCCACCGGGGTCACATTCACCAGCAGGTCTGCGCCCACTGCTGAGGCCGACCAGTCGTAGCCGTAAGTCTCGGCGAGGGCCGGGCCGGTGTTCGCGTTGCGGGCGACGACGGTGCCCCGGGTGTATCCCGAATCTCGCAGTGCGGCAACGACAGCCTTGGCCATGCCGCCGCTGCCGGTGACGGCCACCGAGTAGTCGGTCGAGAAACCACTCGCAGCAAGTAGGTTCGCGACGGCCTGGTAGTCGGTGTTGTATGCGTGGAGGACGCCGTTCTCGTTGACGATCGTGTTGACGGATTCGATCGCGCTCGCCGACTCGTGCATCACGTCGACCAGTTCGATCACATCTTCCTTGAACGGCATGGACACGGCGCAGCCTCGAATACCCAGCGCGCGAACGCCCCCCACCGCGGCGGCGAGGTCGGTGGTGGTGAACGCCTTGTAGACGAAATTCAGGTCCAACTCGTGGTAGAGATAGTTGTGGAAGCGAGTTCCGATGTTGCTCGGTCGGCCGGACAGGGACATACAGAGCTGAGTCTCACGGTCGAGGAAGCCACGCGGGCGTGCGGTTGCCATCGCAGAGACGTTACGCCGCGCACGTCGAGGCGACCGAAGCGAGAACACCCTGATCGGCCTGGGTGATCGGCAGCTCGTACTGGGCAGCGACCGACAGGTACTTGCCCGCATAGAAGCAGTGGTAGGCCGCGTTCGGCGGCAACCATTGCGAGGGCGTCTTGTCGCTCTTGCTCTGATTGTCCGCCCCGTTGACCGCGAGCAGATTGAACGCCACGTCGTTGGCGAACCGAATGCGCTTGTCGGGCAACCACGTGTTCGCGCCCATGTCCCACGCAGCGGACAGAGGGTAGACGTGATCGATCTGAATCTTTCCGGCATCGGACTTGGTGAACTGCATCGGCTCACCGGAGTACGGATCTGCGAGCGAACCCGACAACACGACGCAGTCGCGAGTGCCTGCGCGGAACTCGACCTCGGTCATCGACAGCGCCAAGACGTTGTCGCGGGTACCGCAGCCGTCGTGACCACCCGGCCCGTCGTAGTCGTCCGTCCACGCCGGGCCGAACACACACCCTTCACCGCTCTTGCATCCACGCTCGTAGCCGAGGGCATCGGGCCTGGCGGCGATCACACGAACCTGGGCGAGCAACTGCTCGATCTGAGTGCGAGTGGGACTACCCGGAGCCGGTTCGGCGGGGGAGAAACCGGGGATGACGGGCCGGTCGCACGAGCCGAACACAGCCATCACTGCCGCAGCGATCACCAGCAGTACCGCTACCCACAGCTTTCTCACGCACGCCCCATCGTCGATCTTCGTCATCGGTCATCGGTCATCGATCCTCGCGACAGCAGTGTGCCGGAAGGTACCGACAGCGATCCGCTCACCCGAACCCGGCGTCAGCGAACCTCGACCACGACCTTGCCGAGCACGTGTCCGTCCTCGACGAGAGCGAGAGCCTCACCCGCACGCTCGAGCGGGAAGGCATGGTCGATACGCGGACGAATGACGCCCGACGCGGTCAGGTCCGCCAGCCGCGCGAATGCTGCTGTGGTGCGGTCGCGATCGACTCCGGAACCTCCCCACTGCGCCGCGAGCATCGGGTCTGCGACGCTGACGATCGGTACCCCCGCCGTCACAGCGGTCGCGGCAGCGCGCAACGTCTCGCCTCCGACGAGGTCGACG
>NZ_BAOX01000165.1:0-10876 GCF_000813105.1 Rhodococcus sp. BS-15
CAGCGGATGTGGTTCCTCAATCGGTTCGAGCCCGAGTCCGCTGTGAACAATATTCCGGTGGCGATCCGGCTGACCGGAACACTCGATGCCGCGGCGCTGCAGGCGGCCGTCATCGACGTGCTCGACCGGCACGAAGCGCTTCGGACCGTCTACCCGAGCGTGGACGGCACCGGGCATCAGGTGATTCTGCCTGTCGAGGCGGCGACACCGGACCTGACGCCGACCACCCCCTCGGCCGACGGTGCAGTGGCCGATCTGATCGCCTTTGCGTCCGAAGGATTCGACGTCGCCAGGTCGACTCCCTTGCGCGCCAAGCTGTTCCGCGTCGCCGATGACGAGTACGTGTTGGTGTTCGTGGTGCATCACATCAGTGCCGACGGCTGGTCCATGGGACCTCTGACTCGTGATGTCATGACCGCATATCTCGCTCGTGTCGCAGGTGAGGCTCCGCAGTGGATTCCGCTGCCGGTTCAGTATGCCGACTTCACGCTGTGGCAGCGCGCGGTGCTCGGCGACGACGCGGATCCGAGCAGTCTGATGGCATCGCAGGCGAGCTACTGGCGCACTGCACTGGCAGACCTGCCAGTGAGCTGACTCTGCCGTACGACCGACCACGTCCGGCCGTGCAGTCCTACGAGGGCGGGCGATTCCAGTTCGACATCGATGCCGATGTGCACGCGTCGCTGGTCGAGCTCGCCAAGTCGACCGGAACCACGTTGTTCATGGTCGTCCACAGCGCCCTCGCCCTGTTCCTGGCGCGAATGTCGACCTCCGACGACGTCGCTGTGGGTACCGCCGTAGCCGGCCGAGGCGAGGCAGTACTCGACGATGTGATCGGCATGTTCGTCAACACCTTGGTGCTGCGAACGAAAGTCGACCGAAGCCGAGGATTCACCGAGCTGCTGGCACAGGTTCGTGACGTCGACCTGGAGGCGTTCGCGCACGCGGACATTCCGTTCGAACGGCTCGTCGATCTGCTCGAGCCCGAACGGTCGACGGCCCGTCATCCGCTGTTCCAGGTGGCGATCGCCTTCGAGAATCTCCCGCCGAGCCACTTCGAGCTTCCGGGACTGACGGTCTCGGCCGTGGACGTCGAGGTCGACACCGCAAAGTTCGACCTGTCGTTGACCCTGCACGAGAAGCCCGACGGAACCGGCCTTGCGGCCAGCTTCGTCTATGCGAGAGATCTGTTCGACGAGAACACGATCGAAGTGTTCTCGCGCCGATTCCGTTGGTTGCTCGACGCGGTCGCCGCCACACCGGATATTCCGGTCGGCGACCTGTCGATCCTCTACGACGACGAGTACGAACGCCTCACTCACGTGCACGGTGACGACGTGTTGGCCGGCGGCACCCTGGCCGAGATCCTCACGGCCGGAGCCGCCCTCGATCCGTCGGCCGTCGCCATCAGGTACGAGGGCCGGTCGATTTCCTACGCCGAACTCGACGCGACCTCCTCGCAGCTCGCGCGCGTTCTCATCGAACGTGGCGCGGGACCGGAATCCGTTGTGGCACTCGGATTTCAACGCTCCTACCTCATGGTGCTGGCAGTATGGGCAGTGGCGAAGTCGGGTGCGGCCCACCTGCCCGTCGATCCCACGTATCCGCAGGATCGCATCGCCCACATGGTCTCGGACTCCGAGGCCGTACTGGGCCTGACCACCCGGGAGCACTTGGATCAGCTCGCCGCCGGACAGCAGGATCTGCCCTGGGTGAGCGTCGACGACGACCAGTTCGTTGCCGAGGTCCGCACTCGGTCTGCCGAGCCGGTCACCGACGCCGACCGCCTGCGACCCGTCACCTTCCAGAACCCGGCCTACCTCATCTACACCTCGGGCTCGACCGGCAAGCCGAAGGGCGTTGTCGTCACTCACGCCGGTCTCGGCGGCGTCCTCGACGCAGCAACCGATCTGTACCACCTCTCGCCACCTTCACGCTTTCTGCACGTCTGCTCGCCGAACTTCGATCCGTCGGTTCTGGAGTGGATGGCGGCATTCTCGGTCGGCGCAACATTGGTGATCGTGCCGGCGTCGATTCTCGGCGGCACCGAGTTGGCCGAACTGCTGAAGGCGGAGAAGGTCACTCACGCCATCATCACCCCGGCCGTGCTGGGGACGATGGACCCGCACGGGATCGATTCGCTCGAAGTGCTCTCGGTCGGCGGCGATGTGACCACTCCCGAACTGCTCGCCCGATGGGCACCGGGCCGCAAGTACTTCAACGGATACGGACCGACCGAGACGACGATCATCTCCAGCTTCGCCGAGTTGACGCCCGGCGAGCCGATCACCATCGGTCGACCCATCCACGGCATGTCCGTGCTCATCCTCGATTCCCGACTCGAACCGGTTCCGACCGGCGTCGCGGGTGACCTCTATCTGTCGGGCGGTGCGCTCGCTCGCGGCTATCTCGGTAGGCCCGGTCTGTCTTCCGAGCGCTTCGTGGCCAACCCGTACGGCATCGACGGCGCACGGATGTACCGCACCGGTGACGTGGTGCGGTGGACGGACGACCTGCAGCTGCAGTTCGTGGGGCGTACCGACTTCCAGGTGAAGGTGCGCGGATTCCGCATCGAGCTCGGCGAGATCGACTCGGCGCTCGCCGCCGATCCCAGCGTCGATTTCGCAGTGACGGTAGGTCACCTGCTTCCGTCCGGCGTCACCACTCTCGTGTCCTACGTTCTTCCGTGCGCGGCAGCGTGATCGATGTCGAGGAGCTTGCCGCGTTCATCGGGAAGTCCCTGCCGGGGTACATGATTCCGGCATCCATCGTCGTTCTCGATGCGATCCCGCTGACCCCGGTGGCAAGCTCGACCGGGCCGCCCTACCTGCCCCGGTGTTCGAGGCCGGTCGGTTCAGAGCGCCGACCACCGCGGTCGAGGAGACCGTCGCCGGTGTGTTCGCCGGTGTGCTCGGTATCGACCGGGTGGGGCTCGACGACGACTTCTTCGCGCTCGGCGGTAACTCACTGATCGCGACGCAGGTCGTGTCGCGTCTCGGCGCGGCTCTGGACACCGTGGTGCCGGTGCGGGCATTGTTCGAGAGCTCGACCGTTGCGGCCCTGGCGGCGCACGTGGAGACGGCCGTCGGATCCGGTGCCAGGGCGGCACTGGCACCGCGGCCGCGTCCGGAACGCCCGCCCCTGTCGTCGGCCCAGCAGCGCTACTGGTTCCTGAACCGGTTCGACACCACGTCGTCGGTGGACAACATCCCGTTCGCGGTCCGGTTGTCGGGTGACCTCGACGTCGCGGCGTTGCACACAGCCGTTCTCGACGTTCTCGAACGTCACGAATCTCTGCGGACGCAGTACCCCGATTCACCCGAAGGTCCTTACCAGCAGGTACTTCCGGCCTCCGAGGTAGCCCTGGATTTGACCGTCCGTGACCTGTCCGCCGGTGGGCAGGCCGATGTGGTGACGGTCGTCGGGGAATTCTTCGGACGCGGCTTCGACGTCACCAGCGAGGTGCCCGTCGACGCACGACTGTTCCGCGTGGCCGATGCCGAGTACGTTCTGGCATTCGTCGTCCACCACGTCTCGGCGGACGGTGCCTCGATGGGCCCGTTGGCAGTGGACATCATGACTGCGTACACCGCGCGTTCGGCTGGTATTGCGCCGGATTGGGAACCCCTCCCCGTGCAGTACGTCGACTTCGCGTTGTGGCAGCGTGACGTGCTCGGTTCCGAATCCGATCCTGATTCTGTTGCTGCACAGCAAGTCTCGTTCTGGAAGCGTGCTCTGGCCGAGCTGCCGGACCAGCTGGCGCTTCCCGCCGACCGCCCACGCCCGCCGAGCCAGAGCTTCCGCGGCGATACGGTGCGCTTCACCGTCGACGCGGGACTGCACGAGGGTCTCGCCGAACTCGCACGCGCACATCAGTCCACGTTGTTCATGGTGGTGCACTCGGCGTTCGCGGTGTTCCTCGCCAAGCTCTCCGGTTCCGAGGACATCGCCATCGGCACCCCCATCGCCGGGCGCGGCGAGCGTGCCCTCGATCCGATGATCGGCATGTTCGTCAACACGTTGGTGTTCCGGTCTACGGTCGAGCCGTCGATGACGTTCGAGGAACTGCTCGCGCAGTCGCGTGAACGCGACCTGTCCGCATTCGCGCATGCGGACGTGCCGTTCGAGCGCCTCGTCGAGGTGCTCAACCCGGTCCGCTCGACCGCCCGCAACCCGTTGTTCCAGATCGGCCTGAGCTTCCAGAATCTCGCCGATTCGACGTTCGAGCTCCCCGGTTTGACGGTCAGTGCGGTCGATGCCGACACGGCGACGGCCAAGACCGATCTGCAGCTGTCGATATCGGACCAGTACGCCCCGGATGGTTCGGCGGCCGAGCTGGCAGCCGAATTCAGTTACGCCACAGACCTGTTCGATCGGTCGACCGTCGACGGTTTCGTCGAGCGATTCGTCGAGGTGCTGCGGACCGTGGCGAACGACCCCTCGGTCGTCGTCGGGGACCTCGATGTCCTCACTGCGACAGAGCGCCGCACCATTCTGCGCGACTGGAACGACACCGCGCACCCGGTGGATTCCGAGCTGACCCTGGCGGCACTGTTCGACCGCCGGGTGCAGGCGGACCCGGATGCGATTGCACTGATCGACGCACGAGAGTCGTTGACCTACCGTGAGTTCGACGCACGGATCAACCGGCTGGCGCGGGTCCTGATCGCCTCGGGGGTCGGCCCGCAGGTGACCGTGGCCCTGGCGATCCGCAGATCCGTCGAGTTGCTGGTGGCCATGTACGCGGTCACCAAGGCAGGCGGCGCGTACGTGCCGATCGACCCCGATCAGCCTGCCGAGCGGAACACTTACATCCTCGAGGTCGCCGCTCCGGCGCTGGTGCTCGGCACCACCGGAGTCGACATCGACACTGGAACGGTGCCGGTCGTGTCGGTCGACACCGACGACAGGCTGCACCGTTCGAGTGCGGTGGTGTCCGATGCGCCTGTCACCGACGCCGAGCGCACCTCGCCGCTGCGCGCAACGAACACCGCGTACGTCATCTTCACGTCCGGTTCTACCGGTCGACCCAAGGGCGTCGCGGTGAGCCACCGCGCGATCGTCAACCAATTGCTCTGGCAGTCAGAGCATTACGGACTCGACAGTACCGACCGGGTGCTGCTCAAGACCGCGGCGACATTCGACCTGTCGGTCTGGGAATTCTGGGTGGCCACGATCTCCGGCGGTGCGTGGTGATCGCCGAGGCCGGTGCACAGGGTGATGCGGCCTATCTGGTGGACCTGATCGCCGAACGATCGGTCACCACGCTGCATACCGTGCCCTCCGTGCTCGACGCCCTCGTCGCTGCGTCGGCGGGAGCACTTCCGAAGAGCCTGAAGACAATCCTGGCGATCGGGGAGGCGCTTCCGGTCGCGACCGCAGACCGCGCACTGCGTGCGTCCAAAGCACGACTGGACAATCTGTACGGCCCGACGGAAGCCGCTGTATCGGTCACCGCACATCGCGTCGTCCGGACGACCGGTGCCTCCGTGCCCATCGGTGGACCCGAATGGAACACCAGGGTCTACGTCCTGGACTCGCGCCTTGCACCGGTACCGGTAGGTGTAGCAGGCGAGCTCTATCTCGCGGGCGCGCAGCTGGCCGAAGGCTACGTCGCGCGGCCGGACCTGACCGCGGAGCGATTCGTGGCCGACCCGTTCACTCCGGGCGGACGGCTGTACCGCACCGGCGACCTGGTCACCTGGCGCAAGGACGGCGAACTCGAGTACGTCGGCCGGACCGACTTCCAGGTGAAGATTCGTGGATTCCGCATCGAACTCGGCGATATCGATGCCGCCCTGGGGTCGCTGAACGAGGTCGGCGACGTTGCGGTGCTTGCGCTCGACGACACCGGACTCGGTGCACGCCTCGTGGCCTACGTCGTGCCCGCTGTCGGTGCCACGGTGGACTCCGACAGGTTGCGCACAGCTCTGTCCGGCCGGTTGCCCTCGTACATGGTTCCGTCGGCTTTCGTGATCCTCGATGCGTTGCCCCGCAACGCCAACGGGAAGCTGGACCGACAAGCGTTGCCGGAGCCGCAGTTCGAGGCGGCACAGTTCCGCGCACCGACCAACCCGGTCGAAGAAGCGGTGGCGGCGGTGTTCGCCGAGGTGCTCTCGGTGGAACGGGTCGGTTTGGACGACGACTTCTTCGCACTCGGCGGCAACTCGCTGATCGCGACTCAGGTGGTCTCCCGACTGGGAGCCGCACTCGACACTCAGGTGCCGGTGCGATCGATCTTCGAATCGCCGACGGTTCTCTCGCTCGCCCGTGCCGTCGAATCCAAGGTGGGCACCGGTGCACGACGGGCGCTCACGGCCCGCCCGCGGCCCGATGTGGTGCCGCTGTCGATGGCGCAGCAGCGCATGTGGTTCCTGAGCCAGTTCGATCCGACCTCTGCCGTGAACAACATTCCGGTGGCAATTCGGTTGTCCGGCAACGTCGATGTCGATGCTCTGTCGAGCGCGGTCCGCGATGTCCTCGCACGGCACGAGATTCTGCGCACCGTGTACCCCGAGGTCGACGGACGAGGCAGTCAGGTGGTCCTCGGTACTGCCGAGGCGGGGGTGACGGTAACCGTCGACGACGTCGATGCCGACTCCGTGGAGCAGGTCCTGCGAACATTCGTCTCGGCCGGATTCGACGTGACCCGAGCCGTTCCGGTTCGGGTTCGGATTCTGCGAGTGAGCGAGTCCGAGTACGTGCTGGCATTCGTGGCGCACCACATCGCCGCAGACGGTTTCTCGATGGGGCCGCTGACCCGGGACGTGATGATCGCCTACACGGCCCGCGCAGCGGGGGAGAGCCCGCAGTGGGCACCGCTTGCCGTGCAGTACGCGGACTACACGTTGTGGCAGCGGGACGTCCTCGGCTCGGCGGACGATCCCGAGTCGCCGCTGGCAGCGCAATTGGCGTACTGGACCTCGGCCCTCGCGGGGGCGCCTGCGCAGCTCGATCTCGCCACCGACCGTCCCCGGCCCGCCGTGGCGTCCTATCGCGGTGCGGCATACAACTTCTCGATCGATGCGGCCCTGCAGTCGAACATCGCCCGCGTCGCGCGATCGACCAATGCCACCAACTTCATGGTGGTGCACACCGCCCTGGCCGTCTTGCTGTCGGCGATGGCGGGAACCGACGACGTCACGATCGGGACCCCGGTGGCAGGCCGAGGAGACGCCGATCTGGACGGACTCGTAGGCATGTTCGTCAACACGCTCGCACTGCGTACCGGGGTGAACCCGGCGGCGTCGTTGCGCGAGCAGCTGGCGCTCGTCCGAGACGCCGATCTCGGTGCCTTCGGGCACGCCGACGTGCCGTTCGAGCGGCTCGTCGACGAGCTGGCACCGGACAGGTCTCAGGCCAGGCATCCGATCTTCCAGGTCATGCTGACCTTCCAGAACCTCGAACGGCAGACGTTGACGCTGCCCGAGCTCGGTGTCGAGGGCATCGATCTGGGCAGCGCGTTCGCCAAGTTCGATCTGCAGGTCACGCTGTGGGAGAACGTCGACGAATCCGGCGCTCCTGCCGGTATCGACGTCCAATTCGATTACGCCACAGATCTCTTCGACGAGTCGACCATGAGCGCGCTCGCGCGTCGCCTGGTGCGCGTTCTCGGCACTCTCGTCGACGACCCGGATCGCATCGTCGGTGACGTCGACATTCTCGAGGACGGTGAGCGCTCCCGCGTCCTGGAGGAGTGGAACGCCACCGGGCACGAGGTGGATGCTGGGGCGACGCTGGTGTCTCTCTTCGAATCGCGGGTTGCGGCGAGCCCGGAGAACATCGCGACGAGCTTCGGCGACGAACGGGTGAGCTATCGCGAGTTCTCGGACCGCGTGAACGCATTGGCGCGAGTTCTCGTCTCGGAAGGGGTTGGCCCGGAAACCGTCGTGGCGACCGCCATGCGGCGATCGGTCGACATGCTGGTGGGTGTCTACGCGGTGCTGACCGCAGGTGGTGCCTACGTGCCGGTCGATCCGGATCTGCCCGCCGAGCGCATCGGGTACATCCTCGACACCGCGGCACCGGTGGTCCTGCTCACGACCGAGCGGGACGGCACCGCACTCCGATCGAACGTCAACCGAATCCTGGTCGACGCCGTCGACACCACAGGTGTGTCCGCCGCACCGATGACCGACGCCGAGCGGATCGCACCGCTGCGGCCCGCCGACATCGCCTACGTCATCTTCACGTCCGGGTCGACCGGTCGACCCAAGGGTGTCGCGGTGAGCCACGAGTCGATCGTCAACCGATTGCTGTGGATGCAGGCGGAGTACTCACTCACCGAGAGCGACAAGGTGCTGCAGAAGACACCGGTCACGTTCGACGTGTCGGTGTGGGAGCTGTTCTGGCCGTTGCAGATCGGTGCCGAACTCGTCATCGCCGAACCCGACGGCCATCGGGATCCGATCTATCTGGTGAGCACCGTCGCCGACCGAGGCATCACCGTTGCCCACTTCGTGCCGTCGCTGCTCGCGGTGTTCGCGACCGCCGAGGGCGTCTCGAACTGCACGGGACTGCGTGCGGTCTTCGCCTCCGGCGAGGCGCTGCCTGCCTCGGTTGCCTCGGCCCTGCGCGCTGCACTGCCGACCACCGAACTGCACAACCTGTACGGCCCGACCGAGGCCGCAGTCGACGTCACCTACCACCGCGTGGTGCCGGCCGACATCGCGTCGGTCCCCATCGGTGCTCCGGTCTGGAACACCCGAGTCACCGTGCTCGATGCACGCCTGCACCCGGTCCCGGTCGGGGTACCCGGGGAGCTGTATCTCGCCGGAGTTCAACTCGCCCGTGGATATCTGGGGCGAGCGGATCTCACCGCCGACCGATTCGTCGCCGACCCGCACGGCACTGCAGGCTCGAGGATGTACCGCACCGGAGACCTCGTTCGGTGGAACGCCGACGGTGAGCTGGAATACCTCGGCCGCACCGACTTCCAGGTCAAGCTGCGCGGACTTCGCATAGAACTGGGTGAGATCGAGGCCGCCCTGACGGCACACCCGTCCGTGGATCAGGCCGTGGTGCTGGTTCGGCAGACCCCGTCGTCCGGTGAAATTCTCGTGGGCTACCTCGTGCCCGCCGCCGGGGCGACGATCGATACCGACACGGTCACCGCCGCCGTCGCCGCATCGGTGCCCGAGTACATGGTTCCCGCCGGTCTCGTGGTTCTCGATGGCTTGCCGCTCGGCCCGAACGGCAAGCTCGACCGACGAGCGCTACCCGAACCCGAATTCGGCAGCGA
This sequence comes from Rhodococcus sp. BS-15, assembly GCF_000813105.1. Classification (NCBI taxonomy): domain Bacteria; kingdom Bacillati; phylum Actinomycetota; class Actinomycetes; order Mycobacteriales; family Nocardiaceae; genus Rhodococcus; species Rhodococcus sp. BS-15. The sequence continues at coordinate 9,242 of NZ_BAOX01000165.1, forward strand.
CGCCGAGTATCGCACGGCCAGTACCGATACCGAACGCATCATCGCGGAGGTCTTCGCGGACGTGCTCGGGCTCGACACCGTCGGCGTCGATGATTCGTTCTTCGCGCTCGGGGGCGACAGTATCGTCTCCATCCAGCTGGTCTCGCGTGCCAAGGCACGGGGAATCCAGTTCGGACCACGAGATGTGTTCGAGCGCAAGACCGTCGCAGGTCTCGCCGAAATCGCGGTGACCGTCGGTGAAGGCAGCGACGCCGTTGTGCTCGAGGAACTCGACGGCGGGGGAGTCGGCTGGATGCCGTTGCCGCCGTTCGGTGTTGCACTGATCGAGCGCTGTGGAGGCTGGTCGCGCTTCCACCAGGCCGTCACGCTCGAACTGCCCATCGGCATAGACCGAGCCGGAATTCTCGCGACGCTGAACGCCGTGATCGATCGGCACGACGTGGTGCGCTCCACCCTGGTCCACGACGACCGCGGGTGGGGGGCTCGACGCGGCGGCACCAGGGAGTGTCGATGCGGGGTCGATGCTGACCGAGGCCGACACGGATTCCGCTGCAACGGCATTCGATTCCGCTGTCGGAACCCTCGACCCCACGGCCGGGCGCATGCTGGCCTTCGTCTGGGTCGATCGCGGTCCAACCGAAGCAGGCACGCTCTCCGTCATCGCCCACCACCTCGTGATCGATGGAGTGTCCTGGCGAATCCTGATCCCCGACTTCGTCTCCGCGTGGGCGCAGTTGTCCGCGGGAGCGGCCGCGACTCTTCCCGAGGTGGGAACGTCGATGCGGCGGTGGACGCATGCGTTGGTCGATGCCGCGTCGAGCCAGGCGCGCCTGGAGGAACTGCCGATGTGGCGGCGGATCGCCGACACCGAGGACCCCGTTCTCGGCGACCGCCCCTTCGATCCTGCACGCGACGTCGTTGCCACCCTCGGCAGGGTCGATGTCGAGCTGACACCCGAGGTCACGCGCAGCCTGTTGACGACAGTGCCGGAGATCTTCCGCGGTGGCGTCGCCGACGGGTTGCTCGCCGGTTTGGCGCTCGCGGTCACGAAACTGCGTGCGGGGCAAGGAATCTCGGCACCGGCCACGCTGGTGCAGCTCGAAGGGCACGGCCGCGAGGAAGCGGTGGTGCCGGGAGCCGATCTGGGACGCACAGTCGGATGGCTGACCAGCTTGTTCCCGGTGCGCCTCGATCTGACCGGTATCGACGTCGATGCCGCATTCACCGGTGGGCCGCAGCTCGGCGATGCCGTCAAGGCCGTCAAGGAGCAGATGCTGGCGCTGCCCGAGCGAGGCATGGGCTGGGGACTGCTCCGCTACCTGAACTCCGAGACCGCTGCGGAACTGGCGGAACTCGGCACCGGCCAGATCAGCTTCAACTACCTCGGACGCGTCAACACCGGCGAGGTGTCGGACGAGATGAAGTCGCTCGGATGGCTACCCGCAGCGGACAACGAGCTGTCGGCGGCCGGTGACGCCGACATGGCGGCCAACAAGACCGTCGACATCAACGCCATCGTCCTCGACACCGACGACGGCGGCGTACTGAGCGCCTCGTTCGCATTCCCGACCGGGGCGGTGACCGAGGCGACCGTCGAGCGGCTCGCGCAGCTGTGGGTCGGACGCGTTGACCGCA
>NZ_BAOX01000164.1:0-10888 GCF_000813105.1 Rhodococcus sp. BS-15
CATTCCCGACGCCTCCTCCAGGCGCCCGGCCGCGCAGGCGGCGCGGACGATGGTCTTGGACCGGGCCGGATCGACGTTGGCGCGGTGGTACTCCCACGACGGGATGCGCCGCCACACGTCGGGTGTCGGGAAGACGAACATCGGCTTCGGTGTCGGGCCCGGTGCCTTCTCGCCGAACTTGCTGATCAGGTAGCGCCACGATCCGAAGGCCGAAATTCCGTGTACGCGTTGCTCGATGATCGCCGGGATCAAGGCCTCGAGCACCAGCCCGGTTCTACCCAGTCGCAGGTGCGGCAGCTGCCGATGGGCCTCCTGGAGAATCGGGTGCTCGGGAGCGAACAAGGTGGCATCGTCGTGCAGGCCAAGCAGGGCGGGAGCCGCGTCCAGCAGTTCGGGTGCGCCGGGCCCCACGCTCGTACTCGAACGCCGGTCGGCGAGGTCTGGTTCAGGCGGTACGTCACCGGTCCCGAGCTCATTCTCGACGTGCGCCAGACGGTGCCGTCCTGGGCGGAATCGTAGGTGGGGTCGCCGCGGCCACGACGCAGCGGCGACACCGACATCCGAACGTCGATCCGCTGCTCGGACGTGACCAGGCGCGCGACCCCGTCGGAACCGGCATCGTCGGGCATCGGTTCGTCACCTCCGAAGGGTCGTGGCCAGGCGGACCGAGTGGGTTCTCGGCAGGGCGTCGATCGACACGATTGCAGTACCGACGGCAAGATACATAGTGCCCCGCCCAGCGCAGGATTACCGCACAGCCTCCCTCGCGGCGGCCGGTCCCATCGGCACCATCAGGAGGATCTTCGTGACTCGATCGCGCGCAGCCGCGTTTGTCGGAGTTGCCTACGCGTTCGTCGTGGCGATGATGGGCACGACCATGCCGACGCCGCTCTATGCGCTGTACGAGATCGAGTTCGGCTTCTCCGTGTTCGTCGTCACCTTGGTGTTCGCGGCGTACGCGGTCGGTGTGCTCGGTGCCCTGCTGGCCTTCGGGCGGTGGTCGGATTCGCTCGGTCGTCGTCCGATGTTGTTGGCGGCAATAGGGTTCGGGTTGATCAGTGCTGCGGTGTTCGTGAGTGCGGATTCACTCACGGCCTTGGTGATCGGGCGGGTGCTGTCCGGGTTGTCGGCGGGAATCTTCGTCGGAACCGCGACGGTGACCCTGATCGAACTGGTGCCGGACGCGTGGCGGGATCGAGCTCCGGCGATCGCCACGGCGGCCAATATCGGCGGCCTCGGCCTGGGCCCGCTGGTGGCCGGGTTGCTGGCCGAATACCTTCCGCACCCGCTACGCCTGACCTGGTGTTCTCCGCGCTCATCGCAGCGCTCGCGGCGGTGGCGTTCGTGTTGCTCACCCTCGACGGCAGGAAGGCCAGGGCGTCCCACTACGCCTGACCCGGACGGCGGTGCGCCGGAATCGATTCGCGGTGCCGCGCAGTCGATTGCCAAGTACCTCGGTGTTCGTGCGCGAGTCACCCGGAGTTTGTCGGTGCCCCGAAGTAGGGTCTGAGACCGTGATCATCGTGAGTACGGACGGCTCGTGTCTGCGTAACCCCGGCGGAGCAATCGGGTGGGCGTGGGTCAACCACACGGGGCCGAGCAACTCCGGCGGTGAGCCCTCGGGCACCAACCAGGTCGCCGAGCTCAGGGCCCTGCTGGAGGCGGTTCTGGCTCACCCCCGGCCCCGAGCCGCTGTTGATCGAATCCGATTCGCAGTACGCCATCAAGTGCGCGTCCGAGTGGCTCGCGGGCTGGAAGCGCAAGGGCTGGAAAACGGCGGGTGGTACCCCGGTGCGCAACCTGGAGCTGGTGCAGAGCATCGAGCGCGCCATCACCGAACGTGAAGGTCCGGTCCGGTTCCGGTGGGTCCGCGGACACGTCGGCAATCACTTCAACGAAGCAGCCGACGCCTTGGCCGGGGAGGCCGCGCGGGCTGTGGCCGCAGGGGGTGCGGTGTCACCTGTCGCAACAGCACCCACGAAGACAGCACCTGTGAAGACGGCACCCGCCCCGTCAACTGCCGCTCCTTCGTCTCCGGACCCGACGGCGCGTGAGGCGTCGACGTCCGACGACGCGGTTCCGACGCTGTTCTGATCGGGCATCCCGCCTGGACGTGGGAATTGCGCACCGGCAGTCGATAGAATCACGACATTCCACTCGAATCGGATTCTCTGACACCGGAGGCGTCGAGCGCACTGTGCACTCACTAGATTTCTTTCGGCCACCCGTGGCCGCTGCTCCGGCCGCTCGTTCTCGCGTGATCGCATGGTGATCACCGCGTTACTCTCCTTGCTCCTCGGCTTCGTGCTCACCGCCGCGATCATCGCGGCCAATGGATACTTCGTGGCCCAGGAATTCGCCTACATGTCCGTCGACCGGGCGACGCTCCGTACCGGGGCCGAGAAGGGCGACGCGTCGGCCGAGCGGGCACTGAAGGTCACCAAGCGCACCTCGTTCATGCTGTCGGGCGCGCAGCTGGGCATCACGGTCACCGGTCTGATGGTCGGCTACGTGGCCGAGCCGTTCATCGGCGAATCGCTGGGCGAGCTGCTGAGCAGTGCCGGAGTTCCCATCGCGGTGGGTATTTCGATCGGCACGGTGGGCGCTCTCGTGCTCGCGACCGTCGTGCAGATGATCTTCGGCGAGCTCTATCCGAAGAATCTCGCCATCGCGAACCCCGATCCGCTGTCCCGACGCCTCGCCCGGTCGACGCTGATCTACCTGGCCGCGTTCGGTTGGTTGATCACTTTCTTCGACAAGTCCTCCAACGCGATGCTGCGTCTGCTGCGCGTCGAACCGGTGCACGACGTGGACAGCAGTGCCACCGCCAAGGATCTCGAAAGCATCATCGAAGATTCCCGGGCCAGCGGGGATCTCACCGAGGATCTGTCGTTGCTGCTCGACCGCATCCTCGACTTTCCGGAACGCGATGTGGAGCACGCCATGATCCCGCGCAGTCGGGTGGACGCAGTCACCCCCGCCACCGCCATCGGCGAGATGCGGGCGCGGATGGTGCGTGCGCACACTCGCTACCCGGTGATCGGCGACCGTGAGGAGCCGATCGGTGTGGTGCAGCTGGCCGAGGTATTGGCCGCTGCCCCCGACGACAGCCGTTCGGTCACCGAGATCATGCGAGAGCCGCTGATCGTGCCGGAGTTGATGCCCCTCGAGGATGCCCTGGAGTTGTTGTCGAGTACCAAGAACGAATTGGCATGCGTGATCGATGAATACGGCGGATTCGCCGGCGTACTCACCATCGAGGATCTCGCCGAGGAACTGGTCGGCGAGATCACCGACGAGCACGACGAGGACATCGCCGGGGTGGAGGATCAGGAAGACGGAGTGTGGCTCATGGACGGCGACGTCCACGTCGACGAGGTCGAACGCACCATCGGTCGCGACATGCTGTTGCCGAGAGGCGACTACGAGACGCTCGCCGGCCTGCTCATCGCCGAGGGCGGGAATCTGCCCGAGTCGGAGACACGGTGCGAATCGACCTCGCGGTGTTCGGGGCCGACCTGATGGAAGAGGTACCGCCGCGTCCGTCGCTGGAAGTCGAGGTACTCGAGGTGGACCGGCACGTGCCGAGTGAGCTGAGAATCAGACTTCACGAGGATTCGCCGGACGGCAGCGAGGATTCGCCGGAGTCGGACGAGGAGACGGACCGATGAACGCGTGGGTCGTCGTCGCGGTGACGGTATTGCTCATCGCACTGAGTGCGTTCTTCGTCGTCATCGAGTTCGCTCTGCTCGGTGCCCGCAGGCATCGACTGGAGGAGAAGGCAGGCACGAGCCGATCCGTGCGGGCTGCGCTGCGCGGAATGAACGAGTTGACGATCATGCTGGCGGGCGCGCAGCTGGGCATCACTGCCTGCACCTTCGCGCTCGGTGCCGTCACCAAGCCCGCCGTCGATTCGTGGCTGGGTCCGGTGTTCACCTCGTGGGGTGTGCCGGGCTGGTTGGCCGGAACCGCCGCGTTCGCTCTGTCGCTGTTGCTCGTGACGTTCCTGCACCTGGTGGTCGGGGAGATGGCCCCGAAGTCCTGGGCCATCGCGCATCCGGAACTGGCCGCCACCATCATCGGACTGCCGTCTCGGGCATTCGTCCGCCCCTTCCGGCTGTTCCTGGTGTGGGTCAACAAGATCGCCAACAAGCTCGTCGAACGGTCGGGTGTGGAGCCGGTGGAGAGCGCTGCGGTCGGCGGACGCGACGCCGAGACCATCCGCAACCTCGTCGAGTACTCGTCGCAGGTCGGTGTACTGGAACCGGAACTGCAAACCCAGATCACTCGGGTGATCGAACTCGAGACACTGACCGTCGAGAAGATCACGGTGCCCGACTCCAAGGCGACTTCGGTGCCGCACGGTTCCACTGTCTCCGATGTGCAGGCGGCGGCGTTGCGCTCCGGTCACCTTCGGGTACTGCTCACCGACAGCTCCGGCGCGACGCCCGGCGTCGTCCACGTGCGGGACACGTTGCTGGCCGGCGTCGGTGAACCGGCAGCGACTACGCACGGGAGGCCTACACGGTCGACGGTTCGACACCGGTGTACGAGTTGCTACGGCAGATGCGCAACCGCAGCGTTCAGCTCGCGGTCGTCGAGACCAATGGACGGTTCCTGGGCATCGTCACGCTCACCGACGTCATCAAGCGGGTGCTGCCCACGGCTCCTGCTGCCTAGCAGGAGGATTCAGCCGCGCGGTTGCATCCTGCTGTTGGGTAGCGGTGGTGCGTGCAGTCGAGATCCCGGATAGCCCTCGACGGTGCCGAACTGCTCGCTGCCCCGCTCGTAGGCGGCCCGGTACTCGACGACGTCCTCGTGGCTGCGGCCGACGAAGTTCCACCACATGACGATCTGCTCTCCGAACGGCGGTCCGCCGAGCAGCAGCATCCGTACCGGCTCTCGGGTCGGATTGTGCAGATCGAGCGTCGAACCGCCCGGTTCGCGGTAGCCGAGATCGGCTGCGGAAAGGGCGGTCTCGTCCATCGTCACGGCACCCTGATCGACGATGACGCCGTGCTCGAACGTCGGGTCGACGTCGAGGGTGACGCGGGCGCCGGCGTCGAGCACGATCTCGGCTCCGAGAAGTGGGGTGAACGTGGACACCGGCGAGGTCTCGCCGAGCAGTGAGCCGAGGAACACTCGTGCGGTCAGCCCCTGGCTCGTGTGGGTCTGTGGCACGTGGTGCTCGAACGTCGGTGCGGTGAAGCGAGATCGAGCCGGAAGGGCAACCCACAGTTGCATGCCGTGCAGAATCTCGGTCTGCGGAGTGGAGGTCTCGGAATGACTGATGCCGTGGCCGGCCGTCATCAGGTTCAGTTCGCCGGGCCGCACCACGGCATGTGATCCGACGCTGTCGCGGTGTTCGATCTCGCCGGAGAACAGCCAGCTGACGGTCTGGAGTCCGGTGTGCGGATGGGGTGGCACGTCCATCGACGAGGTGTCGGGCCCGTAGTGGTCGGCGAAGCACCACGCGCCGATCAGTGACCGCTGCCGCTGCGGGAGCGTGCGCCGAACCTTCAGTGCTCGGGGGCCGCCGAGGGGAACCTCGCGTGGGGTGAGAATTTCGATCACGTCTGCTCCTGATGGCACGAAAGTTTTGCGCTCGAATCGACTACCTGGAACAACCGGAATGCGACGAGGGGTGTTCCCGGCCCGGCACTACCCGACGAGTGACGCGGTTTCGCTGAGCAGCCGCACGTCGTAGGACTCGGCCGCGCCGTGCACCTCGGTCGATCCACCGTGGACCGTGTACAGCACCGCGTACGAGGTGAAGGTGACGGCCGGAGTGGAGCCTGCGGAACGACCCGAGACCTGGCTGTCGTCGGAGTCGAGGGTGACGCGTGGCAACACGACCAGCAGGTGGGTCCGATTACCGTCCGAGAGATTCTCGACGACGGTACGAACCTCGAAACCCAGGTCCGATCGGGTGACGTCGGTGGACTCCAGCGTCTGTCCGCTCAGAACGAGCTGCGCCGCCCAGACGCCGGCGGATCGATGGGCATCGACGGTTCCGATGATGTCGTCGCCGGTGAAGGCGTAGTGATTCGCTGCTGTGAAAGGCATGGTCACAGGCTATTCCTCGGGTCGAAGAGAAACCTGGGAAAAATTTCTCATCCGAAACCCATCCACCTCGAGAGAGGCTGCGAATTCACAATGAGACACCCGCTACTGCTGTCGCCCCCGACCGCCGTCAGTAGTGGGTGTCTCCCTTTGTATGTGTGGGGAGGGCGTCCACGATCGCGACCGATGCCTCCGGGGTTCGACTCCCGATTCCTCCGCCCGGCAGCCGTTCGAGACCGGATCAGGAGATTTCGGGCGAGCCGAAACGGTGATCGGTACGCTTTCGGACCTGGGCAGTTCGTTTCACAAGGGAGCCCTCATGCACGAAGACTTTCGATCGCCCGCATCGCGGCACGGCGAGCGATCGAATGCGTCCTCACAACCACGGTCGATGCGGGCGCACGGTAAGGCGCGTAGTCGCCACCGCAAACGGTCGACCACGATCTCGCCGCCGAGGTCGGTCTCGAGTATCACCGTTCCGCCGCTCGGACCCCAGCCCAGTGCGGCTCAGGTTCTTCGCCACTGGTTCGCTGCTCCGCACGATTTCGACTGGATTTTCGTGCACAAGTCGACTCGTCCGCTGCACCGATTGATCCGAGTCGTCTTCGCGAGCTGTACAGCTCTGTACGCCGCCGTGTCGATGCTGATGCTGGCTTCGCCGAATGGACCGACCGGAACGGGTCCTGTCGCCTACGTGCTGTTCATCCTGGTTCTGCAGTTCGCCGTCATCGTGTGGTTGCTGTTCGGGCCGCTGCCGGACCGTAAGTGGCAGGTGGTGACTTTTCTGGTATTCGGCGATGTCGGTCTTGCGTCGGTGATTCTTCTCGATGTCCCCACGTCGGCGCTGATCGGCACGTTCCTCTTCGCGTTGACGGGGTCGATGTGCACCTTCTTTCTCGGTCCGAGACTGCTCGTCGCCCACCTGGTGTTCGCCAATCTGGTGATCGTCTACATCGGGGTTGCCGCGTACGTGCAGGGCTTGTGGGGTCCCTGGGATGCGATCGCCGCGGTGCTGGTGGCCGGAGGTGCGACGTCGGGTGTCCCGATCTTCGCCCAGATCGCCTGGTCCTTGGTATGCGAGGACGCACGGCAGTCCGAGATCGATCCGCTGACCCGAATGAAGAACAGACGCGGACTGCAGAATGCCATCGAAGACCTGCGGATGGTCGCCCACCGCGAGCAGTTGGCATTCGTTCTCGTTCTGGTCGACATCGATCGGTTCAAGAGCGTCAACGACCGCTACGGACACGACCAGGGCGATGCCGTCATCGTCCTCGTTGCCGACCGTCTCTGCGACCACCTCGGAAAGTCGGGGGTGGTGGCGAGAACCGGAGGTGAGGAGTTCGTAGCCGTCCTCGTCGGCGAGACGGAACAGTTGTGTGAACTGGTGCTCGAGGTGAGCGGCACTCTGACGAATTGCTCGGATCCGATACCGGTCACTGTGAGCGCAGGCGCAGTCGTGATCGCTCCTGATTCGGACGCATGGACATCAGGGGTGGATGTGGTCAACGACGCGACGCGCGCGGCGGATTCCCTCATGTACCGAGCGAAGTCGGACGGTGGAAATCGAACGGTGCTCGAGACGATGTAGACGGGCCCAATTCGCTGAGCCTGCTGACCAATCGATCGGTGTCGAGACCCGCACATCCTACGGCGAATTCATCCAACGGCACGAGGGCGTGGAAGTCGACCCGCACATCGCGGTCGTAGGCGACGTCCACGAGATTCGCGAACCGCTGAGCGGCGAACTCGTCGACACTCGCGAGTGCGGGGATCTCGGTGACGGTCAGGCTCGTTGCTTCCTCGAACATCCGGAGGTAGTCGCCCGTCGAACGAGCGGCGCAGCACAGATCGGCAAACGAGTGACCATCCGACACGCGCGCGAGACTCCAACTCCCCGACGCGAAATGCGAACCGCTGGTGCCGACGGCACGGTAATCGACGGGACCGCCGACGCAGATCACCTCGAGATTCTTCTTCAGCTTCTCGATCGTCGGAACGAAGGTCGGGTGGAACAGCGGATTGGGCAGCAGATTGTCGGGGGCGTAGTTGGAGGTGACGACCAGAGCGACCCCGCGGGCGAAGAGGGCGTCGAGCATGCGCGTGATGAGCCGGGCGTCGCCGATGTCGTGGACGTGGAACTCGTCGAAGCACAGCAGTTCGGCCTGCAGTCCGGTGTCGTCCGTCGAGAGGATGTCGTCGATGGCCGCATCGATGGAGAAGCGGTGCCGAAAGTAGGCAGCGTGCAGGTCGCGGAAGAAGGCGTGGAAGTGGACGCGCTTCTTCGCGGTGGTCGCGGCACCGGCGAAGTAGGCGTCGAGCAGCCAGGTCTTTCCACGGCCGACCGGACCCCACAGGTAGACGCCCCTGGTGCCGGGGGTCGAGAGCGCGTCGGCGGCCGATGCTTGAGCGTCGTCGAGGGTGAAGTCGGCGTCGAACGTGTGTCGCGGTGCGATCGGCCTCATGGATCGAACCGTACGCCGACGCCCTCTACTTTTGTAGAGTGGGTGTGTAGGGTCACGATCATGGATCGCCGAACAGTCATCGCAGATGCGGCCCTCGAAGTCATCGCGCGCGACGGCCTGCGCGCGCTGACGCATCGGGCGATCGATTCCGCGCTCGACTACCCGGCCGGGTCGACGTCCTACTACTTCCGCACCAAGTCCGATCTGTCGGCGGCGGTTGCCGCCCGTCTCGTCGAGCTTTCGCGCGCGACGTTCCTCGATATCGCCGGTGCCGAGACTGACGTTGCCACGGTCATCGCGCGGTATCTCCACGATGCGCTCACTCATCGCACGATCGAGCTTCGGGCCCGCTACGCATTGATGCTGGATCCTGCTGTTGCGCAGGATGTTCGAGACGTCCTGGCTCGATCGTTCTTCTCGGTCGAACGGGCGCAGGCGCTGTTCGCCGAACCCGCGCACGGAGACGGCCTCGTCTCGCTGTGCGAGGGTCTGGTGGCCGATGTCGTGTTCGGGCGCCGCTCGTCGAAGGATGTTGCAGCGCTGCGGTTTCCGATCTCCGTCTACCTCGAGGGTGCCGGGAGTTCACTGCGAGGGAACTCGGTGGACACCGACCTTCCGTAGCCTCGTCGAGCATGCGATTCGGTAAGTACTTGCCCCTGGTGTGCATTCCCCTCGCGGTGTCGATGGGGTGCGGAACGGACTCGGCAGTAGACCCAGCGTTGCCGGAAGAGTCGTTCGATCTGCAGGCGCATCGCGGCGGCCTCGGTCTGGTCACCGAGAGCACCATCGAATCGTTCACCAATGCACTGCAACTCGGGGTGAGCACCCTCGAACTGGACACACAGATCACCGAGGACGGCATCGCGATCGTCACCCACGACCGCAAGGTCTCGGACAGCAAGTGCGTCGACACCGGTGCGGTCACACCGGGAGACCCCGAGTTTCCGTACGTCGGGAAATTCGTGAACACACTGACACTCGCGCAGATTCGCACTCTCGACTGCGGAGCGCTGACGCTCACGGACTACCCGGAGCAACGACGCGTCCCCGGCGCTCGAATGCCGACCCTCGTCGAGGTGCTGGACCTGGTGAAGTCGGCCGACGCACCGGGAGTGAAACTCAACGTCGAGACCAAGGTCGAGGCGGGTAGCCCTACCGAGACGGCCCCGCGCGAGCAGTTCGTCGACACGGTTCTCGCGACCATTCGCGACGCGGGCATGCTGGACAGGGTCACCGTGCAGAGCTTCGACTGGGGTGCCCTCACATTGGTCCGCGAGGCCGAGCCGGAGGTACCGGTGGTCGCACTGACCAACGGTGACTTCCTGCAAGTCGGCCAGGACGGTGCATCGCCGCCAGGAGTGGAGCCTGTCGGAACGACCATCGAAGTGGCTGGGTGGAATCGACATCGACGACTTCGGAGGGGATGCGATCGCCGCGATCGATTCGTTCGGGGCGTCGGCGTACTCGCCGGTGCAGGGGACCCCGCAGAACGGCAAGGTCGGCGATCCCGACTTCGAGCTCTTCGTAACCCAGGACATGGTGGACTCCGCCCACGAGCGCGGAATTCGAGTGATCCCGTGGACCGTCGACGATCCCGACACGATGCGTGCACTGATGGATCTGGGCGTCGACGGCCTGATCACCGACTACCCAGACCGGTTGCGTGCCGTCATGAGCGAGCGCGGACTTCCTCTGCCCGCGCCCGCCAGGTGACGGTCCCCGGTCAGAACGGGAAGCCGACTCCGGTCAACTTCTCGCTGGCGTCCCACAACTGCGCGGCCAGAGCCGGGTCCTGTGCGGTCTTGGTCATGCTCGCTTTGCCCGGCTTACCGCGCGTCTCGAACAGGGACTTGGGGCCGCTGTACGTGCCGCCACCCGCAACGTCGACTGCGTAGAGCGTGGGACGAGCTCCGGCACTGGCCGATTGCGAAAAGATCTTCAGTCCGATCGGAGCGAGAGTGGACAGGATCTTGTTGCTGCCCAGGCCGTCGGGGCTCGAGTACAGCTCGGTGGCCGAGATTCCGGGGTGGGCGGCGTTGCTGGTGACCTTCAGTCCGGCCTTGTCGATCCGGCGCTGCAGTTCCAACGCGAACAGGATGTTGGCAAGCTTGGAGTTCGCGTACCCGCGCTGGGGGTTGTATCCACGTTCGAGCTGAAGATTGTCGAAATCGAGCTTGGGGCCCTGCCGGTGCGCGACGGATGCGATGGTGGTGATCTTGGCGTCCGCGGCGAGCTTGGGGAACAGCAGGCCGGTCAGGGCGAAGTGGCCGAGGTGATTGGTGCCGAGCTGGAGCTCGAACCCGTCCGCCGTCTCGGTCCGCATTGCGGGCATCATGACGCCGGCGTTGTTGATCAGTACG
>NZ_BAOX01000163.1:0-11024 GCF_000813105.1 Rhodococcus sp. BS-15
GGCGCGGGCCGACGCCTCGTCCGCGGCGACGCGCGACCACACCGTCGGCACCCCGAAGTACAGGGATCCGCGCGCGGCTGCGTAGAGCTCGGGCGTCGGCTTGCCGGTGTGGATCAGCGGGCTGCCCACTCGCAGTGGGCCGAGCACGCCGAGGATGAGTCCGTGCACGTGGAACAACGGAAGCCCCTGCACCACAGTATCTTTCGACGTCCATGCCCAGGCCTGCGCCAACGCGTCGAGCCCGGCTGCGATGGCACTGCGCGAGATCAGGACGCCTTTCGGCGGGCCGGTGGTACCGGAGGTGTAGAGCACGAACGCGACCGAGGACGGCTGCGGTTCCGGGTAGCTGTGCCAGGACCGTGCATGTTGACGCACCGGCAGGACCTCGAGCCCGGAGGTGTCCGGCGGCGCTTCACCGAGCCACGCCTGGGCGCCCGAGTCGCGGAGGATGTGCTCACGTTCGGCCACCCCGGCGTCGGGCGGAACCGGCACCACGGTGACACCGGCGATGAGTGCGCCCACGACAGCGAGCACCGTCTTCACCGAGGGCGTCGCGTAGATCGCGAGGCGGTCGGCTCGCGAGATGCGCTCGGCCACGGACGTCGCCGCGCCCAGGATATCGGCGCGGGAGAGCGAGACTCCGTCGATCGTGATCGCGTCGGGAATGTCGTCTCCTCGCGCAACGGCGAGTGGGTTCAGTGAACGAAGCAGCACATGGCTACCGTACATACATGGACGTGGACGGAATCGACACCGGCGACTACGCCGAGTACATGACGGTCGCCGCCGGTGACCTGCAGGCGGGTGTCTATCTGATCGGAACCGACGCCGAGCAGGAAACCGATTCCGAGGACGACCTCGACCTGGACCTCGAGGACTCCGATTCCGACGATGACGACATCGACATCGCGCACGTGACCGACGGCGCACCCAGGCTGGTCTACTCGGTGCAGTCCGACGACTTCTGGACCGAGTGGAATTGGCCGATCTTCGAGCCACTCAGCTCTACGAGGAAGCGCACGCACGCAATCCCGAGGTCAACACCGAGCCCAAACGCTTCACCACCGTCGAAGCATTCGGCAGCAACGAACTGGTCTACATTCTGCGCATCCGACGCGGCGGCTGGGATGTGGGCGAGCCGGATCTCGAGCCGTGATCCACGCGGCCCCTCAGTCCTCGCGAACGCGCGCGCGTTCGCTGAACGCGAGCGGTTTCGCGTCACCACGCTGCGCGCCTGTGGCAAGTGCGCGCGCGTTTGCCGGATCCGGACCCGCCTGCTCTCGGGCGATCCCGCGCACCGACGTCCCTCTGCCTTGCCCGCTGCGCACCTCTGGTCCTCGCAAACGCGCGCGCGTTTGCTGAACGCGCGCGGTTTCGCGTCACGATTCTGCGCGCGTATGGCAAGTGCGCGCGCGTTTGCGAGATCTAGGCCGAGGATGCGACCGTTCCGACTCCGAGCGCGACCAGGATTCCGGCGCTGATGCGGTCGATCCAGTCGGTCACCGCCGGCCTACGCAGCAGCGCGACCGCGCGTGAGGCGAGAACGGAGAACACTCCCATCACCAGTGCGGCAACGACCACCTCGACCAGACCGAGCGTCATGGCCCCGGTGAACGTGACGACGGTGAGGAACTGCGGCACCACCGCGAGATAGAACAGTCCGACCTTGGGGTTGAGCGCGCACGAGAGAACTCCGGCACCGAACGCCGACCACGCGGACGCAGCGACGGGTACGAGCGGCTCGCCGGCCACCTTGTTCTTGCGTCTCGCCCGGAAGGCCTTCACACCCAGATACAGCAGATACAGCCCGCCGAGAATCTTGACGACGCGATATGCCGTCGCAGACTGCTCGACGATCGCCGCCAGCCCGACGGCTACCAACACGGCCCAGAACAGTCCGCCGATCGCGACGCCCATCGCCGCGGCGATGCCTGGCTTGAGGCCGCCGATGCTGTAGCGGAGCACCAGAAACGAATCGGGCCCGGGCAGAATCGCCAGCAGAAAGCACACACCGGCGAAGCTGAGCAGGAGGCTGAGGGTCACGGGTATATGAGAACACCCAGGTGTAGCCGAAGCCAACCGACTTCGCTGTCCACCAGAAGCCTCGAACTATCCGCTCAGGCGAGCGGCCGCAGCGTCGATGCGCTCGTCCGTGGCCGTCAGTGCGATCCGCACGTGGTGTGCACCGTCGGGACCGTAGAACTCTCCCGGTGCAACGAGGATGCCGCGGTCGGCGAGCCAGTCGACGGTGTCGCGGCACTTCTCGCCCCGCGTGGCCCAGAGGTAGAGCCCGGCCTCGGAGTGGTCGACGGTGAATCCCGCTGCCTCGACGGCGGATTTGAGAATCGTTCGACGGGCGCGGTATCGCTCGCGCTGAATGTTCTCGTGCTCGTCGTCGGCCAGTGCGGCGGTCATGGCGGCCTGGATCGGCAAGGGCACCATCATGCCTGCGTGCTTGCGCACTTCGAGCAGTTCGGCGACGAGCGAGGCGTCTCCGGTGACGAAGCCGGCGCGGTAGCTGGCCAGGTTCGAGGTCTTCGAGAGTGAGTGCACGGCAAGAAGATTGGTGTGATCTCCGTCACACACGCGAGGATCGAGAACCGACACGGCCTCGGCGTCCCAGGTCAAACCCAGATAGCACTCGTCGGAGACGACGATCGCGTCACGTTCACGGGCCCAGTCGACGACCTTGCGCAGGTGCTCGACTCCGAGCACCTTGCCGGTCGGGTTGGACGGTGAATTGACGAAGATCAGCGACGCCCGCTCGGGTCCGAGACGATTGAGGCCGTCGGCCCGGATAGTCCGAGACCGCGCGAGCAGGGCACCCACTTCGTATGTGGGATATGCCAATTCGGGGATGACGATCAAGTCGTCGGCTCCCAGGCCCAGCAGAGTCGGCAGCCAGGCGATCATTTCCTTGGTGCCGATGGCGGGCAGCACGGCGTCGGGCGAGATGCCGGTGATCGAGTATCGACGCGCGAGCGCGGCGACCGCGGCCTCGCGCAGCGCAACGGTCCCGACGGTGGTCGGTAACCGGGCTCGTCCGCAACGGAATTCAGCGCTGCGCGGATCACGTCCGCAACCGGATCCACCGGGGTGCCGACCGACAGATTGACGATGCCGTCCGGATGAGCCGAGGCCTTCTCCTTGGCGGCGGTCAGCGAGTCCCACGGAAAGTCGGGCAGCCCCGCTGCCACCGCTGCGCGCACCAAGATCGTCAGTTCTCGCCCATGGGAGGCAGAGCCTTGATGAACGGCGGGTCGTAATCGGTCTTGCCGAGCTTCGCCGCGCCGCCGGGAGATCCCAGGTCGTCGAAGAAGTCGACATTGGCACCGACGTACGCGCTCCACTGCTCGGGCACGTCGTCCTCGTAGAAAATGGCCTCGACGGGGCAGACGGGCTCGCAGGCTCCGCAGTCGACGCATTCGTCGGGGTGGATGTACAGCATTCGGTTACCCTCGTAGATGCAATCCACCGGGCACTCTTCGATGCACGCTTTGTCCAGTACATCTACGCACGGTTCTGCAATCGAGTAGGTCACTGCTGCTCTCCCCTCCTGTATCGATCGTGGGCGCTCGCGCGCCCTGAGCATCCTAGTATCGCCGTCCGAACTCGAGGCCGACCGACCCAGGGTCGCCTCACCTGCCCCGCTCGGCTATCGACGAAGCTGCTTCGCGGGCGAGTCGGCACCGAAGGCCGACGACTTCTTGTGGGCCGCGAGCCACTTGCGTCCCTGCTTCGCGGCACGCGAGAGAGCGCCGCGCTCACCGAGATAGCCGGCGACACCGCCGACGAGCGGGATGGCACCGAGCACACGGTAGACGCCGCGGGGGTGCGGACGCTTCTCCAATTCACCGGCAACGTCGCGCAGCACGTTCGCGATCTGCCACATTCCGCGCAGCAGTGCGAACGGGCCCGACTTGGGTGACTCTTCCTTCTTCGCGGGCGCACTGTCGGCGAGCGCCGTCAGATCACGCTTGCACAGCACCGATCCGAGCAGCGCCACGTGCGTCTCGCGGTCGGTCACACCCGATTCACGCGCCACGGCGACGAGCACCATAGCCTGGTTGGCGAACCCGAGCAGGTCCTGGATGGGGAGCCGGTTGACCAGGATGCCGAACACGCCGGGGAACGCCACCGCCACGGTGTTGAGTGCGCCGATGCGATTGACCCACCACTGCGAACGAGCGTCGCTGTCGAGCTTCTCCCAACCCGCGGTACCCGGGAAGTCGGTGGTGTCGAAGGCCTTCGCGAGGAAATCGATGACGTTGTCGAGCTTCGAATCATCCGCAGAGGACTCACGGAACGTTCGTCCCTTGAGCCCGATCGGTCCCGTGTCGCAAGGATGTCGAGCACGGGATGAATGATGGCGACGGCACTGCTCAGAACCGCGGCGACTCGACGGTCGTCCATGTCAGACAAGCTCCATTTCGAAAGTGGACCCGAGGGTCAGATCAGGCCGGCAACCGACACGGCCGGGGCCGGGTCGTATGTGGTGGTGCGCTGACGAACCGGGCGTCCGATGCCGTCGGCGATCTCGTGCAGTTCCGCGACGGTCTTCTCCGAACCGTTCTGCGAACCCGCCATACGCGAGATCGTCTCCTCCATCAGGGTCCCTCCCAGATCGTTCGCGCCTCCGTTCAGCATCGCTTGTGTACCCGTGATTCCCAATTTCACCCACGATGTCTGAATGTTGTCGATTCGGCCGTGCAGCATGATGCGAGCCAGGGCGTGCACCGCGCGGTTGTCGCGGTTGGTCGGCCCGGGTCGCGATGCGCCGGCCAGATACAACGGCGAGGACTGGTGCACGAACGGCAGCGGCACGAACTCGGTGAACCCACCGGTCTTGTCCTGGATCTTCTTGAGCACGTTCAAGTGACCGACCCAGTGCGACGGATTGTCGACGTGTCCGTACATCATCGTCGAGCTCGACCGCAGGCCCACCTCGTGCGCGGTGGTGATCACTTCGATCCACTCGGCGGCGGGCAGCTTGCCCTTGGTGAGCACCCAGCGGACCTCGTCGTCGAGAATCTCGGCGGCGGTGCCGGGGATCGAGTCCAGCCCGGCGGCCCGGAGTTCGGTGAGCCACTCGCGAATCGACTGACCACCGCGGGAGGCCCCGTTGACGATCTCCATCGGCGAGAACGCATGGACATGCATCGACGGCACTTTCGCCTTCACCGCCCGCACCAGGTCCGCGTAGCCCGTCACCGGCAGTTCGGGGTCGATTCCACCCTGCATGCAGACCTCGGTGGCACCGACGACGTGGGCTTCCCACGCCCGATCGGCGACCTCGGTGGTGGACAGGGTGAACGCATCGGCGTCGCCCTTGCGCTGCGCGAACGCACAGAAACGGCACCCGGTGTAGCAGATGTTGGTGAAGTTGATGTTCCGGTTCACCACGTAGGTGACGGTGTCTCCGTTG
Organism: Rhodococcus sp. BS-15; assembly: GCF_000813105.1. Classification (NCBI taxonomy): domain Bacteria; kingdom Bacillati; phylum Actinomycetota; class Actinomycetes; order Mycobacteriales; family Nocardiaceae; genus Rhodococcus; species Rhodococcus sp. BS-15. The sequence continues at coordinate 5,426 of NZ_BAOX01000163.1, forward strand.
ACCTGCTTGCGCAGGTCGTCCGCGAGAGCCGCAACGGCGTCCATGCCCGCGCCCTCGGCCGTCGCGAGTGCGAGGTACTGCTCGTCCGTCAGCCCGGCCGGATCCTTTTGCGCGGCCGCCAACGCCGAGACCAGATCCCGGTCCACCCGTTCGAGCCCCGCGAGATCACGAACCTGCTCGCGAATGGAGTCCCAGTCGCCGAACGCATTCGCCAGATCCGAACGCGTCTCGGTGTTACGGCCCTGCGTGTCGATCTCGGTGTTCAGGTCGACGCGGCCCGAGGACTCCCACTCCTCGTCCGGTTCCTGCCACGGCAAACCGGTCGGGTTGACGTCCTCGCGCGCCATGCCGGTCTCGGGATCGGCCAGCGCCCGCACGTGCGCCGAGATACGCGGATCGATCCACGGAGCGCCGGCCAGAACGTACTGCGGTTGCGCTGCAACACGTTCCACCAAGCGGTAGCCCGCCTTGTCGGACAGCTCGGCCAAGGTATCGAGGTTCGGCCACGGCCGCTCCGGGTTGACGTGATCGGGGGTCAGCGGAGAAACCCCGCCCCAATCGTCGACGCCTGCGCCGAGCAGCGCTGCCGTCTCCTCCGGCTCGACCAGATTCGGCGGAGCCTGAATCCGCATCGACGGGCCGACCACCATGCGCGTCACCGCGATGGTCGCCAGAAATTCTTCGAGCCCCGCGTCGGGAACGGATCGCATCGCGGTATCGGACTTGGCCAGGAAATTCTGCACGATGATTTCCTGAACGTGCCCGAAAGACTTGTGCACCTTACGAATTGCCATGATCGACTCGGCGCGGTCGCGCAGCGTCTCGCCGATTCCCACGAGAATGCCGGTCGTGAACGGGATGTTCAGGCGACCCGCGTCGGTCAAGGTCCGCAGCCGAACCTCGGGATCCTTGTCGGGGCTGCCGTAATGCGCCTGCCCCTTCTCCTCGAACAACCGACGCGAGGTGGTCTCGAGCATCATCCCCATCGACGGGGCCACCGGCTTGAGCCGCGACAGTTCCTGCCACGACATCACTCCTGGATTGAGGTGCGGGAGCAAGCCGGTCTCCTCGAGCACCCTGATCGACATGGCGCGCACATAATCCAGCGTCGAATCGTAGCCGCGGGAGTCGAGCCACTCCTTGGCCTCCGGCCACCGCTCCTCCGGCCGGTCACCGAGGGTGAACAGCGCCTCCTTGCAGCCCAGCGCGGCACCCTTGCGAGCGACGTCGAGGATCTCGTCGGGATCCATGAACAACCCGTGGCCGGCGGCGTTGAGCTTGCCCGGGACAGTGACGAACGTGCAGTAGTGGCACTTGTCGCGGCACAACCGCGTGATGGGTACGAACACCTTTCGCGAATACGAGACCGTCTTCGGACGCCCGGCCGACTCGAGACCCGCATCACGAACCCGCGCGGCCGACGCCATCAAATCCACCAGATCGTCCCCACGCGCATGAAGCAGAACTGTCGCCTCGTCGACATTCAACGAGACTCCGTCCCGGGCGCGACGCAGAACGCGGCGCATGGCAGAAGCGGCTGGAGCGGTGTCAGGCAGCGAAGTCACCAGTCGATCATGCGCTTCCTGGTACGCACGTGCCACCCACGCCTCCCTACTCGGGTCGTTCCGCAGGCTCCGGGGGTGGTGGTTGCCGAACGACACCCCTAAGTTTGTAGCCGTGACAACGATGACCGATCCACAGTGGCAACCATCTCCGCGTGCACGTCTGCTCTGGGCTTTGAGCGCCGGTCTGCTGTGGGTACCGATCTTCATCGCCCAGATCGTCTGGGCGGTCGTCGACTCGAGCTGGACCACCTGGCCGCATGTCGCCGTCCTCGTCGCCTCGATCGTATTCGCGGCCCTGCACGTCGCGGTCGTGCCGCAGTGGCGGTACCGCGTGCACCGCTGGGAGATCAGCGACACCGCGGTCTACACCCGCACCGGCTGGCTGAGCCAGGAGCGACGCATCGCACCGATCTCACGGGTACAGACCGTCGACACCGAACGTGGGCCGCTCGATCGTCTGTTGGGCTTGGCCACCGTCACCGTCACGACGGCGTCGTCCGCGGGCGCGGTCAGAATCACGGCACTGGATCAGGATGTGGCCGACAAGACGGTTGCTCGACTCACCGACATCGCCGGCCGTACCGTCGGAGACGCGACATGACCGATCAGGCGGAACTGCTCGCCGTCGAGGAGGAGCAGCCGTGGCTGCGCCTGGACAAGCGAATGCTGTTGGTACATCCGGTGAACGAGGGCATCAAGCTACTGCCGGTGCTGTTGATCTCGTTCTTCGTCGGCAGTCAGAGCGGCAACCACTTCTGGAGCCTCGGCCTTCTCGCGGTCGTCGTGGTGTTCGCGATTCTGCGGTGGTTCACCACCAGCTACCGGATCGGTCCGGTGCACGTGCAACTGCGCAGCGGTGTGCTCCAGAAGAAGGTGCTCTCCATTCCGCGGAACAGAATTCGCTCGGTCGACGTGGAAGCGAACGTTCTGCACCGCGTACTCGGCCTGTCCATCCTGCGCATCGGCACCGGGCAACAGGCAGGCAAGGGTGAGGCCTTCGAGCTCAACGCCCTCGACACCTCGCTGGTACCGGCACTTCGCGGGGATCTGCTGCAGCGAGTATCGGGGCAGATCCCCGCGACCGACGGAACACCCACCGCAGCAGCCGATCCCGGCGTCGAGATTGCACACTGGCAGTTCTCGTGGGTGCGGTTCGCGCCGTTCTCCATCACCGGCATCGTCACCATCGCTGCGGCCGTCGGCGTGTTGTTCCAGTACGGACTCGGGCAGTGGCTGGCCGAATCGTCGGTGGTCTCCAACAGCATCGACTCCGCCGAGCGATTGGGAATCGCGGTGTTCGTCGTCGTGGCGCTGATGGCGCTGCTCGTCGTATCGAGCATCTTCGCGTGCGTCCGCTACCTGCTGGCCTACGCCAACCTGACGGTGACGGACCAGGGGCGCACCATGCACGTCAGCCATGGCCTGTTGCGCACTCGCCAGTCGACACTCGACCGCAAGCGACTGCGCGGCACCTCGCTGTCCGAACCGCTGCTGCTTCGTGCGGCCGGCGGAGCCAGGCTGGACGCCATCATGACCGGCGTCAGCGCCGAAAAGAAGGAATCGTCTCTGCTGCTCCCCCAGGCCCCACGCGCCGAGGCGTTGCGCATGATGACCACCGTGCTCGGCGAGGCCGGTCTGCACGCAAGTTCGGACCGGCCTCTGCTGCAGCACGGACCCGCAGCGCGTCGACGCCGCTACACGCGTGCTGTTCTGCCCGTTGCGGTTCTCGGTGCAGCGCTGGGCATCGCACAGTATGTCGGCGCACCGATCCCGCTACTGGCGTGGATCGCTGTCGGGGTGTTGTTCGTTGCCGCATTCGGGCTCGCACACGATCGCTTCCGCGGTCTCGGCCATGCAGTGCTGCCCGGTTGGCTCATCACCCAGCACGGTTCGCTCGACAGGACTCGACACAGCCTCGAAGCCGCGGGCATCATCGGTTGGACCGTGCGGCAGACCTTCTTCCAGCGTCGCGCCGGGGTGGCCACCATCGTCGCCGCGACTCCCGCAGGCGTCGGACATTACGAGGTGATCGACATCCCCATCGAGAACGCGTGGGCGATGATCGACGCCGTCACCCCGGGAGCCGGGGACATCTGGCTGCACCGGACCTGACATGACGCGGCCGCAGAGTATCGACGAACTGGATCTCGCGGTGGCCGAATGCCGCGCCTGCCCGCGCCTGGTGCAGTGGCGTGAACAGGTCGCCGCCGAGAAGCGGGCTGCCTTCGAAAACGAAACATACTGGGGCAAAGCGGTTCCTGGCTTCGGACCGGCCGACGCATCGATGTTGATCGTCGGGCTCGCCCCGGCAGCGCACGGTGCCAACCGCACCGGTCGAATGTTCACCGGAGACCGGAGCGGGGACGTTCTCTATCGCGCGATGCATGCGGTCGGTCTGGCCAGCCAACCCACCGCCACGCACATCGGAGACGGGTTGACGCTCAACGGAGTTCGCATCACCGCGCCGGTGCACTGCGCTCCTCCGCAGAACAAGCCGACTCCCGCCGAACGCGACAGATGCACACCCTGGCTGGACGACGAATTACGGTTGCTGCGTCCGACCCTGCGGTCGGTGCTCGTTCTCGGTGCCTTCGGCTGGCAGTCCCTGCTGCCGACACTGGCCGCCAACGGATGGGAGATACCAAGGCCTGCACCGAAATTCGGCCACGGAGTCAGGCGCGACCTGGGCTCGATCACCGTGTTCGCCAGCTATCACGTGAGCCAGCGAAACACCTTCACCGGACTGTTGACTCCGACGATGATCGAGGACGTGCTGCGGGATGCGGGTCGGCATGCACGCTTGCTGTGATCGCCTTCATCCGGAACATGAAGAGCAGCACTCCGGCGGGGCCCGCACCGGCGACGATGAGAAGCATGGTGCGCCAATCGGCGAGTAGGAGAACGTCGCTTCCCGGACCGCCGAGCATGCACAGCACCACGGCAGCGAACCATCCGATCAGGGGCGACGCCACCCAGATCGGCCGATCTGCGACCTTGCGTGCGGCCAGAATCAGCGCGACGTTCGCGATCCCGCCGAGCAGTGCGCTGATGGGGAACTGCACCGACCCGAGGTAGGTCGGAAGGAAGAAGACCGAGAGAATCCCGGACAGGAAGCCGTCGAACACCAGTACTGCGACGGTCGCCCAGGACACCAGGGCGACAGTATTGGATGCGGCCTTCGAGATCATGCGCCCAATACTGCCTTGACCCGGGTTGTTTCAGTGCATCGCATTCAAAAAACCGGGCATCGGCACTCAGGAAACCGGCGGGTACCCCAGGGAGGTCAGCAGGTTGCTCGCACCCATGGCGATCTGTCCCAGTACGTACTGGTACAGATCTGCCTGTGCGCCGAACTGCGGCTTGAGAGAATCGACGAACGCGACGATGGCGTCCTGCACTACCCAGTTGTACATGTGTGTTCCGCCCCTGCTGTAGTGAGATCAGTACTGGTGTGTATTTCAGTGATGCGGACCACAGCTTAGTACGCCGGCAAACAGATCGTTCTCTCTACCCGTCTCATCGGGATCGAGTTCGCCGCGGACGAGTACGTACTGCTCGTCGAGCAGGATCGGCTGGGCGATGTCGTTGGACAGTGCGTACTCGCTGCCCGACGGCGCGACGGTCACCTGAGTCGCGTGGGCCCGGAGCGCATCCCGCTTGGCATCGAGCACGCCGCGGATGTCGATGCTGGTGGTGATGGTGTTCTCGGGAACGCTCGGCAGCTCGCCGGCCTCCGGCATTCGCCAGTGCGAGGGAATCGCCTCGATGGCCGCGAGCCCAGCCTGCAATTGATCGTGTCCGGTGACTGTCCAGTAGAACTTCGACACCTCCCAGGGCGCACCGACCCCGGGGTAGGAATCCGTCCCGCAGACCTCGACGGCCTCGGTCACCAACGAGTGCACCTGCTGGTGATCGGGGTGGCCGTATCCGCCCTCGGGGTCGTACCCGACAACCACCTGCGGCCGAAGCTCACGCATCACCGCGACGAGCGCTCCGAGGGCCTCGGCGCGATCGGCGTTGACGAACGCGCGCGG
>NZ_BAOX01000162.1:0-11068 GCF_000813105.1 Rhodococcus sp. BS-15
TTGTGCGGTGGATTGATCAGCCGGGGGCGGTGTGGTTCGGCGAATCGCTGCCCGAGGCCGCGTGGGAGGCGGCCGAGGACGCGGTTCGCGCGGCCGACCTGGTTCTCGTCGTCGGCACATCGGGAGTCGTTTATCCGTTCGCCGGGCTGCCTGCGATCGCCCGCAGCGCCGGAGCAACGGTGGTCGAGATCAACCCGGTCGAGACCGAGGTCTCGGACATGGCCGATCACCGGTGGCGCATCACGGCCGCGACGGGATTGCCTGCGTTGGTTGCGCAACTCTGAATCTGGTTGTCACCCGCCGCTTCGCATAGTGGCGAACCTGTCATCACGGCCGCAGTCGCCGAACCAGGAGCAGCGACAGCCCACCGAACAGAGCAGCGATCACCAGGGTCAGGGCCGTCTCGATCGCCTGGAATCGCCAGAACAGCCGATCCTCGTGGTACTTCGTCTCGAAGGCCTCGGCACCCTGACTGCGGAAGCAGTCAAGGTGTAGTGCCTTGATCCGCTCGAGTAGCCCGTTCGAGTATTCCTCGTACTCGGCGACCGTCTCGAATTCGCTCATGTCTCGACGGTTCTCGAGTTGGGCGCATTGCTGCCAGTCGATCGCCACGGGTTGTCCATTCGAATCGACATAGTCGGTCGAAAAAACCCAACGCGCATAGAAAAGATCACTCGAGTCGAGTGGCAGAGAGAAGTCGGGGGTACCGCCGCCGTACATCTCGTTGCTCTTTTGTTCCAGGGTCAGCTCCTCGACGGACGCAGCCGCGTAATGCTGCCTGATCTGCGTGGGAAATACCGCGATCAGCAGCGAGGTGGCGATTACGGTCCCTACCATAGCTGCCACTGTGTTTCGGAGTGTCAGAGCGAATGCCGCGCCAAACATCAGTCCGACGGCGGTGTACCCACCTGCGACGAACCCGGTTGCACCGAAGACCGGAAACTCGAGGCGCGAATCGTATCCGCCGAACGAGACGGCGAACTCATCAGGCACGGTCTGGTACTTGGCCCAGTACAACGAGCACCCGAGCACGATCATGGAGAGGACCGTGGGCAAGAACACCACGGCGACACGCGTCATGTACCACTGCCGTCGACTGACCGACTGGGTCAATCCGAGGACGTGTGTTCGACGTTCGAGGTCACGGGAGAATACCGTTACTCCGACGAAGGCACCCAGCGCCACCGGTAGAACGACGGTCAGCAGAATCGCAACAGTCTGTGCGGTTTCCGCCCTGCACTCCGTGGCGTCGAACGACAAGCATCCAGTCAGGGAAGCCGTGGGAAAAACGCCGCCTTCGAAGAGTGTGATCGCAATCGTGATGGCCGCCAACAACAGTGGGCTCAGCACCCCGAGCAGAATCGTTGTGCGGAACTGTCTCCACGTCACCCAGATCATGCCGCCACCGCCGCTCCGAGGTGGGCGAGCACGACGTCGTCCAGGGTGGCGTCTTCGACAGTCCAGCCTGGTCGCGTCGCCTCCGGTCGGGTGCCGTGCACAACGAATACTGCGGCGCTGGAGCCGGATACGTCCGAAACGATGGTTCCTTCGTCGACGGTGGGTTCGGCTTCGGTGTCACCGATGAGGAGGTAGTGCTCGGCCGTGATGGTGTCGAGTTCGCCGTCGAGTCGAATTCTGCCGTCGCGCAACAGGAGTAGCCGATCGGCCACGTCGACCAGTTCGGACAGCACGTGCGAGGAGAGCACGATGGTGGTGCCGTTTTCTGCTGCGTCGCGCATCAGTGTTCGGGCCACGGCGCGTCGGGCAACGGGATCGAGGTCTGCGAGAGGCTCGTCGAGCAGAAGTACTTCCGGTCGTCGTCCCAACGCGAGTGCGAGGGCGACGCGGGTGCGGTGGCCGGGAGACAGTGATTTCACTCGCGCCGAGACGGAGATTCCGGCCGCATCGACCAACTCGGCGGCGTAGGCATCGTCCCAGTGCACGTTTGTGTTTCGGCCGAATCGAAGCATGTCGTCGACGGTGAAGTTGGGATACAGGGGCTTGTGCTGGGCGAGATAGGACAGGCCGGAAGCGATCCCGCCTTGGCCCACCACTTCACCGAGAACTCGGACGGTTCCGGCGTCCGGTGCGAGCAGTCCGACGGCCAACGACATCAGAGTCGATTTGCCTGCACCGTTGGACCCGACCAATGCTGTGACGCTTCCTCTTTCGACGGCGAACGAGCATCGGTCGAGTACGGTCTTGCGTCGGAACGACTTGACCACCTCGTCCATGGTGAGAACCGCGTCGGTCATGATTCTTCTCTTTCGGGTCGGTCGAATTGTGTGTCGAGGGCAGCGGCGACGATCGCTTCCAGGTCCGGTCTGTCCAGTCCCGCTGCGAGACAGTGGCGAATCCAACGGCCGAGTTCGGCCTCGAGTGCCGATCGTTCGGCCATGCCGGGTTTCGCCAGCGAGGCGACCACGAAGGTTCCAGATCCGGTCCGTGGTTCGACGAGGCCTTCTCGTTCGAGTTCGCGGTAGGCCTTGAGCACGGTGTTCGGGTTGATGGCGAGTGCCGTGACCACGTCCTTCGCCGTCGGGAGTTTGTCGCCGACAGCGAGTGATCCGAGGCGCAGGGCCTGTTTGGTCTGCAGTATCAGTTGGACATAGGTGGGGATGCCGGACTGACGATCGATGCGATACGCGATCATCAAGACCCTTTCACTAGTTGATTAGTGGAAGACGGTAATGCGAACGCGTCGGTTTGTCCAGGTTTCGCGGTCAGTCGGTGGTCAATGCCTCGATCAAAGCGCTCATTGCCGATGCGGCACTGTCGGTTTCGCTGGGTCCCAGAGCGGCGAGGCTGGCGATGAGAGCTGCTATCTCGGGGGCTGTCAACCGCACCGGCCGGGGTGCGGCGACACCCGCCAGTCGAGATCCGCCGTGCACACCCGGCACCGCATCGAGAGGAACCCCGGACTCACGCAACCGGGCAAGGTCGCGTTCCACGGTGCGCACGGAAACCCGGAGCCTCTGCGCGAGTTCGGGTGAGGTCAACGGCGCAGCCGCCGACCCCAGCCATTCGACGATCCGCTGCTGACGCGCGACACGGCGCAGGGTGAGCGCGCTGTCGAGCGACTGGGGTGAATTTTCCTTCGGCACCGTCCGAATTCTTCTCGATTCCCGACGCCGGCCTGACGGGAATGGGTCCTACCGTTGTCGATATGACACCTGACACCGAATCGATCGACAGCTTCTTCGCTCGCTACACGGGGTACTTGACCTCGGGTGATCTGGACGGCCTTGCCGAGATCTACAACTATCCGGCTCTGGCGGTCACGGCGCGCGGTTGTGCGGCGATCGCCGAGCCGCAGCAGACCCGAGAGTTCTTTCGGCAGGGGCAGACCTACTATCGGTCGCGCGGAATACAGGGGGTGCGGGCCCGCGACATCGTCACCGAGGCAGAGGTGCCGGGTATCTGGGTGGGGCATCTTCTGCTGGAGAACCTCGACTCCGACGGTTCGCCGGTGGGAGCCGAGCGCAACGCCTATCAGGTGGTGACGCTGGGCGACGGTACGCGCCGGATCGCGGTGACGACGCCGCTCGATGCCTAGAGCTGGGCGGAGCCGCACTCGGTACTGTGGTTGGGAACGGTTTTTCTTTCTCAGGTAGGGATAACAGATGGCTTTGGGCTCCGACCGATTCTGGCGTGTACTCGGCCGCTCCGCGCAGAAGGCGCAGAGCACCTCGCGTCGACGCGTCGACCGAGCCCAGGAGCATGCGGAGTGGGCAGCTGCCCTGAGCGAGACCGAGTTGGCGACCGAGGCGACCGCACTGCGGGTCGACAACGCCGACCGTCTCGATGTTCCGCGGTATCTGGCTTTGACGCGCGAGGCGAGTGAGCGTGCCCTGAAGCTACGGCCCTTCGATGTGCAGCTGCACGGTGCCGTGCGATTGCTCGCCGGTGACGTGGTGGAAATGGCAACCGGCGAGGGCAAGACGTTGGCCGGCGCGATCGCTGCCGTCGGATACGTGTTGTCCGGGCGTTCGGTGCACGTCATCTCGGTCAACGACTTTCTCGCGCAACGTGACGCTCAATGGATGCGTCCGCTGTTCGAGTCCCTCGGCATCACTGTCGGTTCCATCGGAGAGTCGTCGACGCCGCAGGAGCGTCGCACCGCCTATGCCTGCGACATCACCTATGCCTCGGTCAACGAGATCGGTTTCGATGTTCTGCGTGATCATCTGGTGAACGACCGAGACGATCTGGTCGCACCCGTGCCGGACGTTGCCCTGATCGACGAGGCCGACTCCGTGCTGGTCGACGAGGCGCTCGTTCCGCTGGTGTTGGCCGGTTCGGTCTCCGGCGACGTCTCGACATCGACGGTCATGGACGCAGTCCGGTTGTTGGACAAGGGTGTTCATTTCGACACCGATGCCGAAGGACGCAACGTGTTCCTCACCGACGAGGGCGCGCTGCGGATGGAGAAGGAACTGGGCGGAATCGACCTGTACTCCGAGCATCACGTCGGGACGACGTTGGTGGCAGTCAACGTGGCACTGCACGCCCAGGTGCTGGTCCAGCGCGACGTCGATTACATCGTCCGTGACGGCCGAGTGCAGCTGATCAACGCCTCGCGTGGCCGGGTGGCCGAACTGCAGCGCTGGCCGGACGGGTTGCAGGCCGCGGTCGAGATCAAGGAAGGGCTCGCCGCCACCGAGACCGGTGAGATTCTCGACACGATCACCGTGCAGGCGTTGATCAATCGATACGCAACGGTGTGCGGTATGACCGGCACCGCCATGGCGGCGGGGGAGCAGCTCCGCACGTTCTACGGCCTCGGTGTCTCGGTCATTTCGCCCAATGTGCCGACGGTGCGCGTCGACGAAGACGACCGTGTGTACGACACGATCGAGCACAAGAACGCCGCAATTGCGCTGCAGGTGAAGGACATTCACGAGACCGGTCAGCCGATTCTCATCGGCACCCACGATGTCGCCGAGTCCGAGGCGCTTGCCGAGACGCTCACTGCGGCGGGCGTGGAGGTGGTGGTGCTCAATGCCAAGAACGACGCCGAGGAGGCGGCGGTGATCGCGGCGGCGGGCGTACACGGCGCGGTGACGGTATCGACGCAGATCGCCGGACGCGGAACCGACATCAAGCTCGGTGGTCCCGACGGCACCGATCGCGAACGGATTGCCGAGCTCGGCGGACTGTTCGTTCTCGGCACCGGTCGCCACACCACCGAGCGGCTCGACAATCAGCTGCGAGGGCGTGCAGGTAGGCAGGGAGATCCAGGCCGTTCGCTGTTCTTCGGCAGCTGGGAGGACGACGTCGTCAAGAACAACATCGGCGACAAGGATGCACCGAAGGGCATCGACGAGAGCGGAATGTTCACCTCGTCTGCTGCGGCCGACCGCGTCGATCATGCGCAACGCATCGCCGAGGGACAGATGCTCGAAATACATTCGCGCACGTGGCGTTACAACCAGTTGACGGCTCAGCACCGTGAGATCCTCGATCGCCGCCGGGCCACGTTGCTCGACTCCGACGAGGCGTTGACGCTGCTCGAGCAGCACGCACCGTCGCGCTCGAAGGAGTTGCGCGAGACCGTGTCCGAGGAGACTCTGGTCGAGGTCGCCCGCCAGATCGTCCTGTACCACCTCGATCGGTCGTGGTCGGACTACCTGGCGCACCTCGCCGACGTGCGCGAGAGCATTCACCTGCGTGCCTTGGGGCGGGAGAACCCGTTGGACGAGTATCACCGGATCGCTGTCGAGGCGTTCAAGACGGTGTCCTCCAAGGCGATGGATCTCTCGCACGTTACGTTCGAGTCGGCCGAGATCACCTCGGACGGAATCGATCTGGACGAAGCCGGCTTGCATCGACCGACATCGACCTGGACATACATGGTGCACGACAACCCGTTCGCGTCCCGCGGAAATGCCGGTGCGGCCGGTTTGGGGCCGATTTTCGGTGGCTGACGCACGCCGCGCGCTGGCCGCACTCGCGTTCGGTGCGAGTGTGGTGGCGTCCGGGTGTGCCGACTCGTACGGCGAATTCCCGGCAGGCAAGACGTACTCGTCGGTCGACGCACCCGACTCCTACACGCCGGTCGCCGGAACGACGGTCGGGCTCGAATTCGTCGACGACCGAATCTCGGCCGAAGCAGGGTGCAACAGGTTGTTCGGCACCGTGGACACCTCGCAGGGCAGGATCACCATCGACTCTCTCGGGTCGACGCGGATGGCCTGCCCGGAGGCGCTGATGGAGCAGGATCGGTGGCTGTCGGCGTTCCTGACTTCCACACCACAGTGGTCTCGGGAAAACGGCACCATGACCCTGGACAACGGGAGCGAGCGCATCGTCTTCGCGGAATTCTGACCGATCAGCGGCGGATGCGGTCGGCCGCAGTGTGGCGTACTCCGTCGAGGAAGAGCTTCAGTCCGAAATCGAATCTGCTCGTCGGGTCTGGACTTTCGAAGAGCGGCGACGCGTCGGGCGTGAGGGCTCCGGCGGAGTCCATCTGGAGTCGCGCCTGCTCGTCCACGGTCTGACCGAGGATGTAGTAGAGCAACGTGTCGGCGGTGAGTTCCGCGTCGCGGCGCGGCAGTCCCGCTCGGATGCACACGGCGGCGATACGTTCGCGAATGTGGTTGGTGGTCAGCTCGATGCGTAGGTCGCGGCCACCAATTCGGCACCGTCGCGTCGGGAGAGAAGGGCGTCGCGCAATCGGTGCGCGATCTGCGCGATCTGTGCGTCCCACGAATCCTCGGTGGACGGTGCATCGGCACCCGAGAGTATGTGGTCGGCGATGGCACCGAGCAGCGTCTGCTTGTTGGGGAAGTGCCAGTACAGCGCGCCCGGCTGGACGTGCAGGGACGTCGCCAGACGCCGCATCGTCAGGTCTGCCAGGCCGTACTCGTCGAGAATGGCGATTGCGCCGTCCAGGACGTCCTGCCTGTTCAGTTGCACTTACTTCCCCCAAGTGGTTCGACGCCTCGTCGCTTTGACAGTAGCCGAGCGCGGCGCCTAACGTGAACGCCGTTCAACTTGAACGGTGTTCAATGGCGATGCCGTTCGACTACGAGGGGACCCGGAATGGACATTTTGCATACGGCGCGTACACAGGTGCTCGGCGACGGCATCGCGCTCGATCGATCTCAGGTTCTCGAGGTTCTCGAGCTCGGTGACGACCGTCTCGAGGAGACGATGCTCTTGGCCCACGAGGTGCGGATGAAGTGGTGCGGGCCCGAGGTCGAGGTGGAAGGAATCGTCAGTCTCAAGACCGGCGGGTGTCCCGAGGACTGTCACTTCTGTTCGCAGTCCGGGCTTTTCGCTTCCCCGGTTCGCGCTGCGTGGCTCGACATCCCGTCGCTGGTGGAAGCTGCGAAGCAGACCGCGAAGACCGGAGCGACGGAATTCTGCATCGTCGCTGCGGTGCGCGGACCCGACGCTCGGCTGCTCGCGCAGGTCGCCGCAGGTATCGAAGCCATTCGGAACGAGGTCGAGATCGATATCGCCTGTTCGTTGGGCATGCTCGATCAGGATCAGGTCGATCAGCTCGCGGCGATCGGTGTGCATCGCTACAACCACAATCTCGAGACCTCTCGCTCGTACTTTCCGAACGTAGTGACCACCCATACCTGGGAGGAGCGGTGGAACACCCTGCGGATGGTGCGCGAGGCAGGCATGGAGGTGTGCTGCGGCGGAATTCTCGGCATGGGGGAGACACTCGAGCAGCGGGCCGAGTTCGCGGCCGACCTCACCGCACTCGAACCCGACGAGGTGCCCCTGAACTTCCTCAACCCCCGGCCGGGAACCCCGTTCGGGGACCTCGACGTGCTGCCGGCGTCGGATGCTCTGCGCGCCGTCGCTGCGTTTCGTCTCGCTCTGCCGCGCACCATTCTGAGATTCGCCGGAGGCCGCGAGATCACCCTCGGTGATCTGGGTGCGAAGCAGGGAATTCTGGGCGGCATCAATGCGGTCATCGTCGGCAACTACCTGACGACGCTCGGTCGTCCGGCAGAACAGGATCTCGATCTTCTCGGCGAGCTGCAGATGCCGATCAAAGCGCTCAACTCGACTATCTGATGGGCGTATTAGGGTGGGTCGAATGACGAGCGAGACCCACTACGACCCGCACACCGGTCGGCCTGTCGAAGCCGGAGCCGAGGTGGGCGCGGATTCGTTGTCGGTCGCCGTCCGGCTCGGGTTGGAGCCGCCGCGGTTCTGCGCCGAATGCGGCCGCCGCATGGTGGTGCAGATCATCCCCGACGGGTGGACGTCGCTGTGCTCGCGTCACGGCCTCGTCGACTCGACCGCGACGGGTAGGCGTTAGGTGGTCATGTCGGACGTTGTCGAAGTCCCACCGCGGAGCAGCACCGGTCGTGTGCTGTCGGTGGTTGTCGGAATCTCGGTGGCAGTGTCGGCCCTGGGCGGGATGCTGTGGGGGTTCCTGGCACCGGCGCAGCAGCTGCTCGTGGTGGCGCAGGACCGCGGGGCGGCCCTGACCGGGGAAAGTCTGCACCGCTTCGACGGCCTCGCGCTGTTCTCGTTCGTGTCCTTGGCCCTCGGTCTCGTCCTCCCGATCGGTTCTGGCTCTGGAGGTCGGAACGAGGTCCGCGGCTGTTCGGTGCCGTCTTCGTCGGCGCTCTCGCAGGCTCGGTCGCTGCGATCCTGGTGGGCAACGGAATTGCTGCTCTTCGGTTTCCGAAGGCCATCGACCCTGCAGTCGGGTCGATCGTCACTGTTGCGCCGAGTATCGAGACTCCGCTGGTGCTGATCGTTCAGGCGCTGACAGCATCGCTGGTGATGCTGCTGCTGGCGGCGATGAATCCCCACGACAATCTGCAACACACCGATCCCGAACCGGACGACCTCGATGTCGAGTTCTTCCCACCGCCGCCGCCACCGTCGTTCGACTCGAATCGGGCCGATTGACCGCAGCCGTTCACGTCTGCGGCGGGCGCAGTGCGGCGAACTCGTCGGTGACTCGAATGCTGTTGTCGGCAAAGCGGAACAGTGCAGGCGGTCGGCCACCTGCCTTGCCCGACGGCGCGCGTCGTCCGGTGGGTTCGATGACGCCACGCCGGCTCAGTACGCGCTGCAGGTTGGTGGCATCGACCTGATATCCGAGTGCGGCACCGTAGATTTCGCGCAGCGACGAGATCGCGAAATCGACCGGTGCGAGTGCGAATCCGATGTTGGTGTACGAGAGTTTCGCGACCAGTCGATGTCTCGCGTGCGCGACGACGGTTCCGTGATCGAACGACATGTCGGGCAGTGCCGAGACCGGGTGCCACATCGTGTCCGCAGGCAGTGTCGGTTCTGTCGAGATCGGCACCAGGCCGAGGAAGGTCGACGCGATCCGTCGGTCGCCGGGTACGCGTTCGGGTTCGCTGAAGACGGACAACTGCTCGAGGTGCGCCACCGAGCGCACGTCGACCTTCTCGGCGAGCTGACGGCGCGCGGACGTGGCGAGATTCTCGTCGCCACGCAGGGTGCCACCGGGCAGCGACCAGGTGCCGGCCTCCGGATCGAGAGCGCGCTGCCACAGCAGCACCGCCAGTTCCGGGGCGTCGGGGTCGGAAAAGGCTCGAACTTGGAACACCGCAATGAGTACTTCGTGGACGGTGCTACGATGAATCATGTTTTCGATCATAGGTCGAAAACTCCCTCGGAGGAAATTCGGTCACCGACGACCGGATGATCGGTGAAGGAGAACCGTCATGACCAGCAGCGCTACCCGGTTGAACATCCTCGACTCGGCATTCGCCAGAGTTCGCGACATCGTCGACGGAGCAGGTGGCTACGGGGGAGTCGAGGCAACACCGGAATGGGCCGCCGAGGTCCGACGGCTCGCCGATCTGCGCGGTGCGACTCTGCTCGCACACAACTACCAACTGCCTGCGATCCAGGATGTCGCCGATCATGTCGGCGACTCCCTCGCGCTCTCGCGGATGGCAGCCGAGGTGTCCGAGGACACCATCGTGTTCTGCGGAGTGCACTTCATGGCCGAGACGGCCAAGATCCTGAGCCCGCAGAAGACAATCCTCATCCCGGACCAGCGCGCCGGCTGCTCCCTCGCAGATTCCATCACCGCCGAGCAACTCCGCGAATGGAAGGCAGATTTCCCCGAGGCCGTCGTCGTCTCGTACGTCAACACCACGGCCGAGATCAAAGCGCTGACCGATATCTGCTGCACCTCGTCGAACGCCGTCGAGGTGGTCGAGTCGATCGATCCGGGCCGCGACATCCTGTTCCTGCCCGATCAGTTCCTCGGCGCGCACGTCAAGCGCGTCACCGGGCGCGAGAACCTGCACATCTGGGCCGGAGAATGCCACGTGCACGCCGGTATCAACGGCGACGAGTTGGCCGAGAAGTCTCGCACCCACCCCGATGCAGAGCTGTACGTGCACCCCGAATGCGGCTGCGCAACATCGGCTCTGTACCTCGCAGGCGAGGGATTTGTACCAGCGGACAAGGTCAAGATTCTCTCCACCGGCGGCATGCTCGACGCTGCCCGCACCACCGCGTCCAAGCAGGTTCTGGTCGCCACCGAGATCGGCATGCTGCATCAGCTGCGGATGGCGGCACCCGACGTCGACTTCCTCGCCGTCAACGACCGCGCATCGTGCGGCTACATGAAGATGATCACCCCCCGCTGCCTTGCTGCGCTGCCTCGTCGAGGGGCGCGACGAGGTGCACGTCGACCTCGAGACCGCACACATCGCGAGCAAGTCGGTGCAGCGGATGATCGAGATCGGCACCCCGGGCGGCGGCGAGTGAATCCATCGGTCGCATGGGAAACCGCGGCCGATCTCGTCGTGGTCGGCGGCGGAATTGCCGGACTGACCGCGGCCCGCACCGCGGCGGCTCGCGGCCTCCGGGTGATGACCGTCAGCAAGGGGCAGTCCACCGACACGGCGACGCAGTACGCCCAGGGCGGGATCGCGGTCGTCGGTCCCGAACTCGAGGATTCGATCGAATCGCATGTGGCCGACACCTGCGTTGCCGGTGCCGGTTTGTGCGATGAGGACGCGGTGCGCTCCATCGTCGCCGGCGGACGCGCGGCGATCACCTCGCTCGAAGCTGCGGGCGCACGGTTCGACCTGGCGGCCGA
>NZ_BAOX01000161.1:0-11124 GCF_000813105.1 Rhodococcus sp. BS-15
GCCAGGTCGGCAGCGGCTGCACGAGCCGCTCGGCCCAGCGCGGAGGTCAAGGAGCAGGCCTGGACGACAGTGGTCGACGACGATGCGGTTCCCAACATCACGGCACGCTCGATCATCGGCGCTTCGCCGGCCCAGGTCAGGGCGAGCTGCTCGAACCGTACGTCGCCCGCTATTTCGACGCCATCGAAGGTGTTTGGGCGCGTCGTTCGAGCGAGGTCGCGCAGACCGTCGTGGTGGGGCTGTACCCGTCCTGGTCGATCAGTGAGCAGTCCCTCGCTGCGGCGGACGAGTTTCTCGACGGCGACCTGCCGCCTGCACTCCGACGCCTGGTGATCGAGGGCCGGGCCGGCATCGTTCGGGCTCTCGCTGCGCGGGAGTTCGACGCGAGCTGATCTCGACGGCATCGACGACGAGGGCCGTTGCTCACCGAAAGGTGGAGCAACCGGCCCTCGTCGTAGGAGCGCGGTCGGGAGGTGAAGAGCTAGGGGCTCAGGATGGACGCAGTCATCACCCGGACGGACGTGACCAGACCGTCGATGAGGTTGCCGTCGCGGAACGGGCCGAGCGCGGCGGTGACACCCAACTGTGCAACCCGGTCGGTCGCCCGGTTGGACACTCGCCTGCCGGTGCGGATCTCGAGAGCATGCCGATTGGGGTCGACGGCGATCAGCACCGAACGGATGGCATCGGGTGTGCCGGGGAACACCGAATCCGCACCCACCGCGGGATCGGCACCGAGATCACCGATGTAGACGTTGAACCGGATCTTGGTCTGTCGAATCGCCTGCGTGAGTGCATCGTCGAGTGCAACCAGGTCCTGCGTCGCGAACGGCAGGTGCTCGGGGTTGGTCGTCCCGAATTCGTGAGCAGCCGAGACGCGGCCACTCGCGGTGAGGGCAGCACCGACGGGCAGGTCTTCTTCTCTGACGTCATTGCGGACGAGTTCACCACTTGCCACTTGCGGAACCTCCGATCGAGTCGGCTGTGTCGGCACCGTGCGAACCGTGACCTCCGAAAGGAGTCACCTCGTCCGTAGCAGTCCACAGCAATGGCTCGCGCGTCCACTCGTCCGTCAGTCGGTAGGGCGGAACGTCCATACCGGGCTGCTTGTCGGTCAAGTAGGACAACGCGCCGAGGAGCCCGATCACCGCAACCGGAATCACCCCGAATATCAGCGTGGTCTCAAAAATGCTCACAGGGTGTGACGTTAGTCGACAATTGCGCGTCGGACCACGTCGGGGCCGGTGTTGTGACCGAAATGTGCAGACGCGACCGCGTCAGGCAGCACCCTCACCGAGATACGCGAGCCAACTCGGGTCGAGCTCCTTCGTCGTCGCCAACAGTCGCCAGTGCGGACCCTTCGGCGGCACCAACTGGGCGCGCAACGTCCAGCCGATCTCACTGAGCAGTTTGTCCGCCTTGCGATGGTTGCACGAGGCGCAGCAGGCGACGCAGTTCTCCCACGAGTGGCCACCTCCGCGGCTACGCGGCACCACGTGGTCGACGGTTTCGGCCTTGCTTCCGCAGTACGCGCACCGGAACCGGTCGCGGTGCATCAGCGCGGCGCGCGTCATCGGCACCCGAGCTCGGTACGGAACACGGACGAACGTCCGCAATCTGATCACCGACGGCACCTGGACCGAGAAGTCCGCGGATCGAATGAACGGCCCCTCCGGATCGTCGTGCACCACGTCGGCTTTCCCACAAACGAGAAGAACCACCGCCCGGCGCATCGGAAGCGCGGTCAGTGGTTCGAATGTGGCATTGAGGAGCAGCACACGGCGCTTGACCCACGCCGGTACGGCGTCGTCGCCCGTGGCACTGTGGGCCGTCGGCACCACACGTAGCGGAGAAGCCCCCGAGGCCGTCTCACGCTGGTCGTGCGTGGTGCGGCCCTCAGTGGGCGGGAGTTGTCGATGGCGGTGTTGCGAGTTCTTCATGCGTTGCTCCAGAGACAGTCGGCGCCCG
Organism: Rhodococcus sp. BS-15; assembly: GCF_000813105.1. Lineage (NCBI taxonomy): Bacteria > Bacillati > Actinomycetota > Actinomycetes > Mycobacteriales > Nocardiaceae > Rhodococcus > Rhodococcus sp. BS-15. Next base: position 1,969 of record NZ_BAOX01000161.1, read on the forward strand.
CGCATGGCTTGCGTGGAACACGAGTCACAGTGGAACACGAATGCACCGTCCACGCACAGCCTTTTTCTCGGCATTTTCTGTTGCCGATCGGTGAACATCTCGCGTCCTCGCGTTCACGATCGACCATCGACGGCTCCATGCGCTGCGTGACTGGCAAGATTTCTGCGTCTCCGTAGACTTTTCGGGTGTCCGTATCAACCTTCCTGTCCGCATCGCCGCTTCCCGAACCGTCGCTGTTGCGAGATCTCGACACCCGAGCTTTCGAACTGACGGATACCGGACGCGACTGGCTGGTCGATCGTCCGCTGCAGGCTCTGGGCTATCTGGCCCTCGCCATCGTGCTGCGCCTGGTCCTGCACAAACTGATCGACCGATTCACCCGCAACAACGTCGGGAAGTCTCCGATGCTGTTGCGTCCGCTCCGCGACCGCTCGTCGAGCACCGTCAAGGGCGCGATTCTCAACGAGCGGCGCAAACAACGGGCCAACACGATCGGCTCTGTGCTCAAGTCGGCCGTCTCGGTCATGATTCTCACGTGGTTCGTGCTCTCGGTGCTCGATGTCGTCGGGGTCAATGTCGCTCCGTTCATCGCCTCGGCCGGGATCGTCGGTGTCGCCTTGGGCTTCGGTGCCCAGAACCTGGTCCGAGACTTTCTGTCGGGCATCTTCATGCTCCTCGAGGATCAGTACGGAGTGGGTGACGTCGTCGACCTCGGTGAAGCGACCGGCACGGTCGAGAGCGTGGGGCTGCGCGTCACGACGATCAGGGATGTCAACGGCACGGTGTGGTACTGCCGCAACGGCGAGGTGCTGCGTGTGGGCAACATGAGTCAGGGCTTCGCGGTCGCCGTTCTCGATCTGCCGGTTTCCCACACGGCCAACATCGACGAGGCCCGCGCGGTCGCCGAACGCACCACCCTGGAGGTGGTGGAGTCGAAGGACTTCGCCAGCGACATCCTCGAACCGCCCGAGATGCTCGGCGTCAACGCGGTCAGCGCCGACACGGTCACCATCCGCATCACGATCAAGACCCGCCCCGGACGTCAGTGGGCCGTGCAGCGCCGACTCCACCAGGAGATACTCCAGGCATTCGACGATGCCGACATCAAGGCACCGTACGCACTGGGTCGCCCGGGTGGGGTCGTGGCCGAGCGCGGCAACTGAACAGACCATGATGGTGACCGACGCCGACCAGGAACGAACAGAGAGAGTGTGATGACCGAACCGCAGCAGACGTTCTACGACGCGGTAGGCGGTGCCGAGACGTTCCGGTCACTCACGGCGAAGTTCTACGAGGAAGTCGCCAAGGACGAGATAGTGCGACCGTTGTACCCCGAGGAGGATCTGGCACCGGCCGAACGGCGGATGCGGATGTTTCTCGAGCAGTACTGGGGCGGTCCGCGGACGTACTCCGACGAGCGCGGTCATCCTCGATTGCGGATGCGCCACAACCCGTTTCGGATCGGTCCGATGGAGCGAGACGCGTGGCTTCGCTGCATGCACATCGCGATCGCGTCGATAGACCCGAAGGTCATGGACTCCGCGCACCGAGCCCAGTTGATCGACTACATGGAGATGGCTGCCAATTCGATGATGAACTCGGCGATTTGAGCGCCGAGAGCGCAGTGGGCTACAGCGATCCGACGCGCTGCGGGCTCTTGCCACCGACGGCAGCCTTGAGCTTGCCCACGCGGGCTCGAACGGAACCGGCCACCTTGAGCGCGAAGCTCACGGGCGCGGGCAGATGCTGGCGCAGGATGGCGTGCTTGCGTACGTAGTTCTCCACGTGCCACTCCGACCAGGTGCCCGCACGGAACAGTGCGGCATCGCCGGGGAGCAGGGTGCGCGGTGCGTGGTCGTCACTCGACACGGTCACCGAACCGTCCATGATGTGCACGATCTCGTCGACGGCGAAGTACCAGCGGAAACGTCCCGCCGTGCAGTCCCACACGTTGGTGGTGGTGGTGCCGTCGATGCTCTTCGACCACTCGGCGAGGCGCGCCTGCGGGTTTCCTTCGAGAATCCAGGTCGGCTCGATGGGGCTGTCGTCGAGCGCGATATCGCCGAGTCGTACGGCTTCGATGGTCGAAGTGATCATGGTTTCCGTCGCGTCCTCACAGTCGGGCGCGGCTTCCGCCGCTACTGGTTTCCAGAGCAGAACATACAACACTTTCCCAACGAACCGGCAGGAGTCGGTCATGTGAATGAGCACAAAGCTTTACTCTTCGTTGACCTACGATTCCGCCGCCGGTCGCGCCCGAACGCCCCTGAATCGTTCCGCGGCCGATCGTTTGGCACTATTGCCCCTTGTGACCGATCCGATCGAAAGCTCCGAGCTGCAGTGGTGGCAGGACGCCGTCTTCTACCAGATCTACCCCCGGTCGTTCGCGGACTCCAACGGTGACGGCATCGGCGACCTCGACGGAATTCGAGACAAGCTCGGCTACCTCGAACTGCTGGGTATCGACGCGGTCTGGATCGGTCCGATCACGCGGTCGCCCATGGCCGATCACGGGTACGACGTATCCGATCCCCGCGATATCGACCCCCTGTTCGGCAACCTGGATATCTTCGACGCGTTGGTCGACGAAGCTCATGCGCGCGATATCAAGGTCACGATGGATCTGGTGCCCAATCACACCAGCAGCGAGCACCCGTGGTTCCGAGCGGCTCTGACGGCTGCGCGCGGTAGTGCCGAGCGAGCCCGCTACATCTTCAGAGACGGACGCGGTGAAGACGGTTCGCAGCCGCCGAACAACTGGCCGAGCATCTTCGGTGGCCCGGCCTGGACCCGCATCACCGAGCCCGACGGTTCCCCCGGCCAGTGGTACCTGCACATCTTCGCGCCCGAGCAGCCGGACCTGAACTGGGACAACCCCGAGGTGTTCGACGACTTCGCGCGCACCCTGAGATTCTGGCTCTCCCGCGGCGTCGACGGCTTCCGACTCGATGTGGCTCACGGTATGGCCAAACCGGTGGACCTGGCCGACATGAGTCTCGAACTCAACGCGTTGATGAAGAACGACGACGACGATCCCCGGTTCAACAATCCTCGGGTCCACGACCTGCATCGACGCATCAGAGCCGTCATGGACGAGTTCCCCGACGCGGTGACCGTGGGCGAGATCTGGGTGCAGGACAATGTGCGCTTCTCGGAGTACATCAGGCCCGACGAGTTGCACCTGGGCTTCAACTTCCGGCTGGCCAGTGTCGATTTCGATGCCGCAACCATCCGTGATGCCATCTCCAATTCGCTTGCCGCAGTCGAGCTGGTCGACGGAACTCCGACGTGGACGCTGTCGAACCACGACGTCGAGCGCGAGGTCACTCGGTACGGCGGTGGGGACCTGGGTCGGACGCGCTCCCGCGCAATGATCCTCGTCGAATTAGCGCTTCCCGGAACGATTTTCGTGTACAACGGTGCCGAACTCGGGTTGCCCAACGTGCAACTGGCCGACAGTGCGTTGCAGGATCCGGTGTGGGAGCGATCCGGGCACGCCGAGCGTGGCCGCGACGGCTGTCGGGTGCCGATGCCGTGGGAGGGGCACACACCGCCGTTCGGGTTCTCCTCCACCGATCGAACCTGGTTGCCGATGCCGCCGGAGTGGGACGGGTACACCGCCGAGGCACAACTCGAAGACGTCGATTCGATGCTCAGTCTCTATCGGACGGCCTTCGAGCTGCGGGCTCTGCGTCCGGAATTCACCGGCAACGGAATCGATTGGTACGGGTCACCTCCCGGGTGCCTGGCGTTTCGTCGACGCGGCGGCCTGATCTGCGCCTTGAACGCGTCGGAGGAGTCGATCCCGCTGCCTCCCGGTGAGTTGCTGCTGGCCAGCGCCCCGCTCGTGGACGGAAGACTCCCGGCGAACGCTGCTGCGTGGCTCGTCTAACGCTCGACGGTGAGTGACAACTGCTGTCCCGCGCGACGAGCGAAGACCGAGCCGTAACGGGCGTCGAGGCGTAGCCAGACCTTCGACACCCGCACGCGAACGACCTCGTCGGGCGCGATCCGATCCGGGTCGACGTCGACGGTCAACGGATCGGTGCCACTGTGCGGGACGAAACCCATTGCGGTGAGCGCGAATACCGTCCGCATGGTGATCGAGACGTCGTCGGCGTCGCCGGCGACGTGCAGAACTTCCTGTTCGAGCAACGAACTCGGCGGTCCGTGGCTGCTGCCGTGCTCCTTGGCCAGTGCAACGCCGCGTTGTGCGAGGCCCACGAGCACCCTGGCGGGCACATCGTCGAGGTGGCCGAATCCACCGTCCGGCGGCAGGGCACCGCGCCACGCGGAATCCATCGAGAATCCCGGGTCGATGACACCGTCGGCCGCCTGCGCCACCGCCGCGACCAACACGTCGGCACCGGCACTGGTGTCGTCGGGCACTATGGTTCCGGTGATCACCCGCGCCGCCAGCGCATCGAAACCCGTTGCCGCCCAGCAGGACACACCTCCGCCCGCTCGGGTCCGCATACGGATCACCGCAGCTTCGTCGAGACGCAGCGCCCTGGTGCAGAACGTCGCGAGGTTCTCCCGCTCGACCGCATCGGGCACGGTCAGTACGCGCTCATACACGCTGCCAGCTCACGAGAAACTCACGCTCGGTCGGGGTGAGCCGACGCAACCGCTGCGCATCGATATCGAACGCCGCGATCTGCGTCGACGCCACCACCGCGGCCGGGGTGTCCAGTGAGGCACCACGGGCCCGCACCTCGTATCCGACGACGAAGTCCACCGCCCGTACCGCGTCGATCCACATGAAGACATCGAGGGGGCCGTCCTCGTGCCGGAGCTGGCCCCGATACTTCACGTGCAGATCCGCGATCACCGCTCCGTGGCGCAGGTTCGCCGTCGGCCTCCCGTCCACCAACAGCCAGGGAATACGTGCCTCTTCGAGGAGAGTGACCATCCGGGCATGGTTGATGTGTTGATACACATCCATATCCGACCACCGCACGTCCACGGTGGCATGAAAGCCCACTCGCGCGGTTACAGGTCGTTGGTCGGACAGATGGGCGTCGGGCACACTCACGTGGTCGTTCCCTCTTCTCGGTCGAGTGTCGGCGATTGCGATGTGCTGGAGGTCAAGGCACCATGTTGCGGACCTGTCGGGCGGCGACCGACAGGGTCGCCAGGTCGAGGGTCCCCGACTCGGCGATCTCGGTCAACGCCGCACGAGACCTCGCCAGCCGGGACGAGTTGGTCGACTCCCATTCTGCGATCTTCTCCGCCACCGACTCCTCCGGCTCACCACCCGCCAGTACGGCCTGCGTGATTCCCCGCAGAGAGGAATACAGATCGTCGCGAAGAGCCAAGCGCGCCAACGAATGCCAGCGGTCTCCGCGGGCCAGCTTGGACACCGCTGTGAGCAACCAGTCGATGCCGATGTGCGCGTCCAGGGCGAAGTAGAGCTCGGCGACCTCGGCTCCGTCCCGGTCGACGATGTCGGCGATATCGATGATGTCGAGCAGGCAGTACACATCGAGCAATCCGTAGATTCGACGAGCCAGCTCGGCCGGCGCGCCGCGTTCGATCGCCGCAGCCGATCGCGAGTCCAGGTCGCTGGCCTGATGCCCGGAGATCCACTTCGACACCGACGGCTGCAGTGCCCGTACCTGACCGGCGTACCGACTGATCTCGGCTCCGACGGCCAGCGGCTGCGGACGGTTGGCGAGCAGCCAGCGCGAGACGCGGTCGAGCATCCGGCGAGACTCGAGCAACAGTTCGGCCGAGACCGCAGTCGGCACGTCCGCTGCCCTGATCGAGTTCCACACCTCGTCGAGTCCGAAGATCTCGGTGGCGGCAGCGAACGCGCGGATGGCATCGGTGCCTGCCGCACCCGAATCCTCGGTCAATCGGTAGGGGAACGTGATGCCGCCGCAGTCGATGGCCTCGTTGGACAGCGTCGTGGCCACCAGCTGCCGCCGGAGCGGATGCGCCTTGATCGCGTCTGCATACGGCTCTCGCAGCGGCTCGGGGAAGTACTTGGGTAGCCGCGGAGCGAAGACGTCGCTGTCGGGCAGTTCGCTGTCGAGCAACTCCGCTTCCAACGCCAACTTCACGTGAGCCATCAACGTCGCGAGTTCCGGCGAGGTCAGCCCTCGGCCGTCCTGCTTGCGTCGCCGCAGGTCCGACTCGGTCGGTAGTGCCTCGAGCTCACGGTCGAGTCCTCGGCGTACTTCCAGATCCTCGATCACCCGACTGTGCACGGTGACCAGGCTGGGCGCGTCGAACCTGGATGTGCCGAGCAGCTCGTTCTGCATGATGTTGTCCCACAACACCAGTCTGCCCACCTCGTCGGTCATCGACGCGAGCAACTCGTCTCGATCCTCGCGCGCGAGGTTGCCGTTGGTGATGGCCGTTTCCAACAGGATCTTGATGTTGACCTCGTGATCGGAGCAGTCGACACCCGCGGAGTTGTCGACGGCATCGGTGTTGATCTTGCCTCCGGCAGCGGCGTATTCGATGCGGCCCAGTGCGGTGGCCCCGAGGTTGCCGCCCTCCCCCACCACTGCGGCGCGGACGTCGATTCCGTCGACCCTCACCATGTCGTTGGCCTTGTCGCCGACCTCGGCATTGGTCTCGGTGGACGCCTTGATGTACGTTCCGATTCCGCCGTTCCACAGCAGATCGGCCGGAGCCCGAAGGATTGCGTTCACCAGCTCAGGCGGAGACAGCGCGTCCACGGAATCTCCCAGCCCGAGTGCAGCGCGCGCGGCCGCACTGATCGGGACCGACTTGCGCGTCCGCTCCCACACTCCACCGCCCGCACTGATGAGCGAGGTGTCGTAATCCGCCCACGACGACCGCGGCAGTGCGAACAACCGCTCCCGCTCGGCGAACGAGGACTCACGCTCGGGATCGGGATCGAGAAAGATGTGCCGGTGATCGAACGCGGCGAGCAGGCGAATGTGCCGGCTGAGCAACATGCCGTTGCCGAACACGTCCCCGCTCATGTCTCCGACGCGACGACGGTGAAATCCTGGCTCTGCGTGTCGATTCCGAGCTCGCGGAAGTGGCGTTTGACGCTCTCCCATGCACCCTTGGCGGTGATGCCCATGGCTTTGTGGTCGTAGCCGGCCGAACCACCGGAGGCGAAGGCGTCACCGAGCCAGAAGCCGTACTTCGCAGCCACGCCGTTGGCCATGTCGGAGAACGTCGCGGTGCCCTTGTCCGCGGCAACGACGAGATAGGTGTCGTCTCCGTCGCGGCGTACGACGCCGGTGGGAACCGTCACCGTTCCGGTAGCGCGGTCGAGATTGTCGGTGATGTCGAGCAACCCGGCGATGAACAGTCGGTAGCAGGCCTTGCCTTCCTCGGCATGGGCCTGTCGATCTCGATCGGCGTCACCGGTCACGACGGGGGGCCGCTTGACGACAAATCCTCCCTTGGCTCCGACGGGCACGATGACGGCGTTCTTGACCATCTGGGCTTTGGCGAGTCCGAGGATTTCGGTCCGGAAGTCCTCACGTCGATCCGACCAGCGCAGTCCGCCGCGGGCCACCGCACCGAACCGCAGATGCACGCCCTCGACGCGGGGCGAGTACACGAAGATCTCGAATTTCGGCTTCGGCTTGGGCAATTCGGCGATCGACTGCGGATCGAACTTGAGCGAGAGGTACTCGCGATGTCGGCCCTCGACTCCCACCACGAAGTAGTTGGTTCGCAAGGTCGCGCGGATCAGCTCGAACATGCTGCGCAGGATTCGGTCGGCGTCGAGGCTGACGACCTCGTCGATCAGTTCCCCCAGCTGGGTGCCGATCGACTGCGCGTTCTCCTCCGAGCTCGCCTCGGGATCGAACTGCGCCTCGAACAACCCGACCAACAGCCGCGCAGTGCGCGGATGCGTCAGCAGCACACCTTCGATGTTGAACTGACTGTAGGGAAAACCTGCCTGGCGCAGATACTTCGCGTACGCGCGCAACACCACTGCCTGCCGCCAGTGCAGGCCGGCGCGCATGACCAGCTCGTTGAACCGGTCTGCCTCCGCCTCGCCGCTCCACACTGCCGCGAACGCGTCGGTGAACCGGTGCTGCACTCGGCTCTCACGATCGGCGGTGCCCGCCTCGGACAACTCCGCATCGATGTCACCGTCGATTGCCGAGCGCAGCATCTCGCGCGAGGCCGAGAGCCCGAAATCGTAGATCCAGCAAGACATTCCGTCCGGTCGCACCACAGGGTACGGCCGTTCGTCGTCGACCTCGACGCCGAGACTCTGCAGGATGGGCAGCACCTGCGACAGGGAGACGCCCGCGCCGCCGATGTACAACGAGAACCGCCAACTGCCCACCGCGGACTGCTCGTGACGGTAGAGCTGCATGTCGATCGAATCGTCACCGAGCCCTTCGAGGCGAGCGATGTCGGTCACGGCCCGAGCCGGACTGAAATCCTGCTTGTAGGCCTCGGGGAACGCCTCGGTGTACCGCTGAATCCGCAATGGGTCCACAGCGCGGTCGAGCGAGACGGCGTCGCCGAGGGAGTCCTCCCAGGTTCTGGTGGTCTCGGTGAGAGCCGCCTCGATCCGGGTGATGTCCTCGGCAGCGAGCTCCGTCGACAGCGTTCCCGGTGCCCGGCGGACGGTCACGTGCAACAGCGCCAGGTCCGATTCCGTCACGCGCGCTGTGTAATCGAGAGAGGTGCCGCCGAGTTCGTGGAGCAACCGATCCTGGATGGCGAGACGAACACGGGTGGTGTAGCGATCTCGCGGCAGGTACACCAGGGCGGAGACGAAGGAGCCGCTGGTATCGGGCCGGACGAACAGCTTGACCTTGCGCCGACGGCCCAGTGCCAGAACAGCACTCGCGGTCTCGAACAGCCAGGCCGCCGAGGTGGCGAAGAGTTCCGAGCGCGGCATCGACTGCAGCACTTCGAGCATGGCCTGACCCGAGAAAGACCCGAGATCATGGCCGGCCCGGGCGATCACCGATCGCACCCGACGCTCGATCACCGGAATGTCGAGCACGTTCTCGTGCAGCGCCGTCACGGTGAAGACGCCGACGAAGCGGTGCTCGGCCGAGTTCGCGGCGTCGAGGACACTCACGAAGTAGGGGTAGACCGCGCGGTGCACCGTGGCCGGCCTCGCGCCCTGCGTCAGGGCCACCAGGTCGCGTTGACCGAGCGGTTCCGAGCCGTCCACGACGTGGGCCGCGTCGA
>NZ_BAOX01000160.1:0-11153 GCF_000813105.1 Rhodococcus sp. BS-15
ATGGTGCCGGACCGGATGGTGGCGCTGCGCACCCTGCCGCTCACCGTCAACGGCAAGATCGATGCGGCGGCCATCGTCCAACTCTGCCGAGCGGCAGGTGATTCCGAGCGAGCCAGGGCACGTGTTGCGCCTCGAACCCGACTCGAGGGTGCACTCGCCCTGATCTGGCAGACCGTGCTCGGCGTCGACGAGATAGGGGTCACCGACACCCTGTTCGCGTTGGGCGGCGACTCCGTACTCGCGACCACCATCGTCGCCCGAATTCGTGCGGCCTTCGACATCACCTCCGTCACGGTGAGGATGCTGTTCACTGCGCCGACCGTGTCGGGCCTGGCGGAGTCGATGATCGCAGCCGAAGGTGATGCCGAACTGCTCGAGGCGACGGCGGAGATCTATGTGTCGATCGAATCCATGTCGGAGGACCAACTGCTGGCTGCGCTCGACCACCAGCACACTCCCTGAGTCGATATGCCCACTCACTCCTTCCACGATCGGGAATCCACAGTGCACCCAGTCATCGAGCACAACGCTGACTTCGTACCGTTCGACGAGGACCGCGCCCGGACGTACCTCGACGCCGGACTCTGGCGCGAGACAACACTTCCCGACGTGTTCACGTCGTGGGTACACCGGTTCGGCTCTCGTCGCGCGGTCATCGACGAAATCGAGGAGCTGACGTACGACGAGCTGTACACACGGGTACGAGCGACTGCAGCAGGGTTTGCCGACCGCGGTATCGGGCCGGGGGATCGGGTGGTTGTGCAACTACCCAATTCGGTGTCGTTCGTGGTTGTGCTGTTCGCGTTGCTCGAGTGCGGCGCGGTCCCGGTACTCACTCTCCCCGCGCATCGTCGACGCGAGATCGTTCATCTGGCAGCCACATCGAAGGCCGTGGCGTACGTGACCGCGGAGCGGGACGGACACTTCGACTACCGAGCGCTCGCCGACGAGGCAGTGGCGTCGGTGCCGACCATTCGGGACGTCTTCGTCGATGGTTCTTGCGGCTCGCACAGTCCGTTGTCTTCCGTCGTCGGTGCGTCACGGGAATTTCCGCGTGCGTCCCCTGCGGATATCGCAGTGCTGTTGGTATCCGGCGGAACGACGGGACTGCCGAAGTTGATTCCGCGCACCCACAACGACTACGAGTACAACGCACGAGCGAGCGCCGAGGTCTGTGAACTCACTGCCGAGGACGTCTATCTCGCGGTTCTCCCTGCCGCGCACAACTTTCCACTGGCGTGTCCGGGTCTGCTCGGTGCACTCGGGGTCGGAGCAACGGTGGTCTTCTCCCGGACCCCCAGTCCCGACCAGGTCTTCGCGGTGATCGAGAGGTATCGGGTCACGGTGACCGCCCTCGTGCCGACGTTGACGCATGTGTGGTGCGAGGCCACGGACTGGGAAGACGCGGACCTGTCCAGTCTGCGGTTGCTACAGGTCGGGGGAGCGAAACTGACACCCGAGATCGCCAAGCTCGTCGAACCGTCGCTCGGGTGCCGGTTGCAGCAGGTGTTCGGGATGGCCGAGGGTCTCTTGAACTACACGCGGACCGACGACGCACCGGATCTGGTGATCGGCACCCAGGGGCGTCCCCTGTCCGAGCACGACGAGATCCGGATCGTCGATGCCGACGGTCACGACGTCCCCACCGGGGAGACCGGTGAGCTGCTCACTCGCGGCCCGTACACAATCAACGGCTACTACGCTGCAGCAGAGCACAATACGACGGCCATCACCCCCGAAGGCTTCTATCGAAGCGGAGATCAGGTTCGGCAGTTGCCTTCCGGTCACCTGGTCGTCACCGGCCGGATCAAGGACGTCATCACCCGCAACGGTGAGAACGTCGCGGCCGACGAGCTGGAGGATCTCCTGCTCACCCATCCCGGAGTTGCTCGAGCTGCGGTGATCGGAGTACCCGATCCCGATGTGGGCGAGAGCATCTGCGCCGTGATCGTGCCGAACGGCAGTGCTCGGAACGACAGTGTCCGACCGTCGCGAGGTGCGAGCATTCCTCACGGCCGCAGGCTGCGCGGGGTTCAAGCTGCCCGACCGGGTGGTGACACGGCCGTCGCTTCCCGTCACGGCAATCGGCAAAGTGGACAAGTCCTTGCTCGTCACACAGTCCACCGAACGGCAGGCCAATCGATGAAGCCGACGGATCTCGACGACATCAAGCGTCGGTTGCTGGCGGATCGGCTGCGGCGCGCCCGGGGAGGCGAGACCGCCGAGGTCGAGCTCGGTCCTCTCGCGAATCCCGAGTCGTCCGAATTCGGTTGGTCGAAGACGCGATTCGGCTCCGTCGATGATGTGTGGCCACTGTCTCCGCTGCAACTCGGGTTGGTCTATCAGTCGGCGTGGATGCGGACGCCACCGTGCTCTACACCGTTCGTACCGTGGTCGAGGTGGATCGGGTTCTGGACGGCGACAGAGTTCGGCACGCTCTGCAGTCGGTGGTCGATTCCACTGCGGCGCTGCGGACGGCGTTCGTCACTCCCGACGGCGGTGTGCCGGTGCAAGTGGTGCTCTCTGCGGTGCAGGCACCGTTGACGGTGGTGGACCTCGGTAGCTGCTCGGCGAGCGAGATCGACGAGCAGTGGAACCGGGTACTTGCCGACGACCGGCAGCGGTCGTTCGACATCGCTGCGCCTCCACTGTTCCGGGTCACGCTGGTGCACTTTCCCGGCGGCGTCGACCGCCTGCTGACGACCTACTGGTTCGGGTGTTTCGACGGCGGCTCCTCGGCGTTGTTGGTGGCCCGTGTTCTGGAGCAGTACGACGGCGCGAGCCCGAACATCGATCACGGATACCGGGAGTACCTGCGCTGGTTGACCTCTCGCAACCGGGCCGAGTCCGAGCGTGCATGGCAGCGCTGGTTCGGCGATGTCGACACCCCCACACTCGTGGCCGATTCGGGTCGGGGCGGCGACGAGGCTCCCCGACGCGTCGAACGCAGACTGTCGCGGGCGGTGTCCGGCCGACTGGATTCGATTGCGCGCGAGACCGGCTCGACGCTCTTCACCGTGTTGGCCGCCGGGTGGGCGAGCGTGCTCATGCGCGTATCCGGTCGGTCCGACGTGGTATTCGGTACCGCCGTTGCCGGGCGACCGATGGAGGTGCCCGGCTCGGAGCGTGCCATCGGTGCGTTCATCAGTACCGTTCCGCTCAGGGTCGCGGCAGGCGGATCCGACACTGCTGCAGACATCGCTTCGCGGGTACAGGATCAGCGCCTGGATCTGATGGCACACGACACCCTCGGTCTCGGCGGGATTCAGAAGGCGATCGGTGCGGGTGCGCTGTTCGACACGCTGCTGGTGCTGCGCAACGCGGCTGGTCCCGCCGCGTCCGCCGCTGTATCGCCGGAGCGGCAGGTGCGACACATCTCGACCGTCGACGGTTCCGAGTTCCCGGTGTCGATTGCCGTCGACCCGGGCGACGAGCTGAATCTATCGGTGACGTACCTGCCCGAATCGGTGGACGACGATCGCGCACTGTTCTTACTCGACTCCTTCGAATGCGCTCTGACAACCGTTGCCGAGCAACCCGATCTGCCGATGTCGCGTTGGCCTGCGCCGGCAACCGAATCGGTGAGCATCGCAGACAACGGTTTCGACTACAGGCTGGAGCGGTTGCGCGATTCCACGATCGCCGAGTTGCTCGCCGACCGCGCCGCGGCGGTCCCCGAGACGACCGCGCTGGTGTTCGGGGCCGAACGGGTGACGTTCGGAGAATTGGATGCGCGCGTCGGTGCGTGCGCACGGGCACTCCTGCGCCGAGGTGCAGGTCCGGAACGCATCGTTGCCCTCGCGCTGCCTCGTTCGGTGGAGATGGTGGTGGCGCTGTTCGCGGTACTACGCACCGGCTCGGCCTATCTGCCCCTCGAACTCGACTATCCGAGCGATCGCCTCGACCTGATGTTGGCCGACGCACGGCCGAGGATCCTGGTGACGACCACCGCGACGCAGTCCCGTGGACTGACGACCGACGCCACCGCGATGATCGTCGACGATCCCTCCGTGGCAGCCGAATTGACGGAACGCGTCGACCCGTCGGAGTTCGACTCGGGCCCGTTCGCACCCGGTACTCCCGGTCGCCTCGAGCACCCGGCCTACGTCATCTACACCTCGGGCTCGACCGGCACACCCAAAGGCGTCGTCACCCCGTATCGGGGGCTGACGAACATGCAGATCAACCACCGAGACGAGATCTTCGTCCCCACCATCGCCGCGGCCGGGGATCGGACGCTGCGGATCGCGCACACCGTCTCGTTCTCCTTCGACATGTCGTGGGAAGAGCTGTTGTGGCTCGTCGAAGGCCACGAGGTGCATGTCTGCGACGAGGAATTGCGTCGTGACGGTGAAGCATTGGCTCGATACTGCGAGCAGAACCGGATCGACGTGGTGAACGTGACGCCCACGTACGCCGGGCACCTGCTGGATCTGGGACTGATGAACGAGCACGACGGGCATCGGATTCCGCTGGTGCTCCTCGGCGGGGAGGCGGTTCCGGATTCACTGTGGCAGCAGCTGGGAGACGTCGGCTACAACCTCTACGGGCCCACCGAGTACACGATCAATGCGCTCGGTGCCGGTACCCGAGACAGCGACACCCCGTCGATCGGTGCACCTATCCTCGGAACCCGCGCGTACGTTCTGGATCAGTGGCTGCGGCCCGTTCCCATGGGATCCGTCGGCGAGCTGCACCTGTCGGGTGTGGGTCTGGCCCGTGGCTACCTGCACCGATACGGCCAGACGGCAACCAGATTCGTCGCCGATCCATGGGCACCGGGTGAGCGAATGTACCGTACTGGCGATCTGGTCCGGATCAGGCCCGACGGCCTGTTCGACTATCTGGGCCGGGCCGACGACCAGGTGAAGATCCGTGGTTATCGGGTGGAGACGGCAGAAGTCGAACGGGCAGTGGCGAACTGCGATGCGGTTGCCGGCGCGGTGGTGCGCGCGGTGGAGATCGGAGCGGGTACTCGGGCGCTCGCCGCGTACGTGGTCCCCCGGGATGCCGCTGCGTCCGAGGACCATTCCGCGCTGTTCGGATCCATTCGGGACGAGCTCGCGGCCGTCCTTCCGGAGTACATGGTGCCCACGCTGTTCGCTGCGCTCGAACGTGTTCCGATGACGATCAACGGCAAGCTCGATGTACGGGCTCTGCCGGCCGTCGATTCCGCGGGCGGCGGTACGTTCGTGCCGCCGCGAACACCGGTGGAGACGATGTTGTGCGAGATCGTCGAGGCGGTTCTCGGGGTCACCCGGGTGGGAATCGACGACGATTTCTTCGCTCTCGGAGGTGACAGCATCACCTCACTCGCCGTGGCGTCGCGGGCGCGCAAGGCGTCCATCCCGCTGGCACCGCGGGAGGTGATGCGCAAGCGAACAGTGCGGATGTTCGGTGCGGAGCTCGTCACCGAGGAGACCACCCGGCCTGAAGTCTCCGCCGCAGCGGTCACCGTGGACCTGTCCCAGGCCGAGCTCGACGAATTCGAAAGCAGTATGTGAGTGACCGAGATGACGACCGATACCGCGACGACTCCGCAATCCAAGATCGCGGCTGTCCTCCCGCTGACGGCGCTGCAGGTGGGAATGTACTTGCAGTCGAGTCTCGCTGCAGCGAAACAGGATCCGTATCTCTCTCAGACGGTGTTGGACCTGACCGCCCCGGTTCGAGTCGACCGCCTCACCCGCGCTCTCGAGCACCTACTCGAGCGTCATCCGAACATCAAAGCGCAGCTGCGCCAGCGCCGTAACGGCGACCTGGTGTGGGTGGTTCCGCGTGCGTCGACACCGGAACCGACACCTGTCGGCGGAGATTGGGACGATCATCTTGGCCGCGACCGATCCGCCGGATTCGCGTTCTTCGAGGGGCCCTTGATCCGATTCGCGTACTCCACCGATCCTCGGTCGCCGCGGGTACTGATCACCTACCACCACGCCCTGATGGACGGATGGTCCGAGGCCATCTTCGTTCGTGAGTTGATCTCCCTCTACACAGCGGGGGAGTCGGCTGCTCTGCCCCCTGCACCCGACTATCGCGATTACCTGGCCTGGAAGGCCGGTCAGGATCGTGGTGCGGCGTTGGCGCGTTGGGCGAACTATCTCGGCGGCTTCGATTCTCCGACGCTGATCGCAGATGGAAAACCGGCACAAGCGAATTCACCGTCTCGGATCGATCTCGACATCGGTGACGGTCTGGCACGACGCGTCGCCGACTACGCGCGGAGCCGCGGCGTGACCACGAACGTGGTGGTGCAGGTGGCCTGGGCGTCGATGCTGGCGGCTCGGACCGGAGCAGGCGACGTGGCTTTCGGGATGGCGAGCTCCATCAGGCCGTTCGACCTCGACGGGGCCGAGGCGATGGTCGGTCTGCTACTCAACACCGTGCCCGTGCGGCTCCGGTTCGATACGAGCGAGTCCGTTGCCGACGTGGTCGACGGCCTACAGGCAGACCATCTCGACCTGGACGAGCACCGATTCCTCGGCCTGTCCGAGATCGCCGGAACCGTCGGCGGCGGTGAACTGTTCGACACCATCGTCGTCTATCAGAACTATCCGGCACTGCCCTCCGAAGCAAACGCGGCCGTCGACGAGGTAACGGTACTGGGCGCGCACATGAGTTTTCCGATGGCTCTGATCGTCGGTCCCGACCCTGCTCTGTGGGCCTTCGTGCTGCACGACGACGCCGCCCTCGATCATCGTTCGGCCACGTTGTGCGCCGAGACGTTCGTCGAGATGCTCGACCGGCTGATGGGCCGTCCGAACGTCGATGTGTCGCAGCTGTTGTCGGCCCCGGACGGCCAGGGATACAGTGTCGGTCCTGGTCGGGCAGTGTCGACGCTCGAAGGGGCACTCGCCGACAGGTTCGAGCAGTCGAGTGAGGATGTCGCGTTGGAGGTCGGCGGTGAGGCGATCACCTACACCGAACTCCGATCCCGGGTGGCCGAGGTGTCGAGGCGGCTACGCAGCCGAGGTATCGGGACCGAGAGCCGCGTCGCTATTGCTCTCGGCAGGGGTGCCGACATGGTGGCTGCGCTGCTGGCGACCATCGACGTGGGTGCGGTGTTCGTCCCCGTCGACATTCGTTACCCGCGTGAGCGAATCGACTACGTGCTCGCAGACTCTCGCCACGACATTCTGTTGGTCGACGACGCCACCCCCACAGCGCTGACCGCTCTCGAGACCGCGACGAGAATCGATTGGAGCTCGGCCACCGAGGCGGTGGAAGAACCCTTCGCCCGAAGCATCCCGGGCGAGTGCGGGGCCTATCTGGTGTACACCTCGGGCTCGACCGGTACACCCAAGGGAGTGCTGGGAACCAGAAGCGCGCTGGCCAATCGTCTGCACTGGGCGACACTGCACTGGGGCGGCCCCACGAGCCGGATTGCCAAGAGCTCACTGTCGTTCATCGACGGAGCAACCGAACTGCTGACCGGAATTCTCGCGGGCCAACGCCTGGTGCTGGCACAGGATCACGAATATGCCGATGCGAGGGCGTTGGTCGAGCTCGTCGCTCGATCCGGGGCCGAGCAGATCACCGCCGTAGGATCACTCGCTGCAGCATTGGCGACGACCTCGCCGCAGGAATGCTGTTCGCTGACCAGTTGGATCCTCAGCGGAGAGCCGTTGAACAGCAACACGATCGAGGCGATCGGACGCGCCACGCCCGATGCGTCCGTGCACAACTCCTACGGTTCCTCCGAGGTGGCGGGCGACGTTGCCGTGCACAGGGTCGCAGGCGACCCGGCCGTCATCGGAACGGCGGTGGACAACACGGTCCTCGGCGTGCTCGACGACCGACTGCGACCGCTGAGAACAGGGATCGGCGGCGAACTCTACGTCTCGGGCGTGCAGCTCGCCCGCGGATATTTCGGAAGACCGACCGAGACCGCCGCCCGGTTCGTCGCTGACCCGGGCGGGGACGGCTGCCGGATGTACCGGACCGGTGACCGCGCCCGCATCCTCGACGACGGTGCGCTCGAATTCCTGGGACGTGCCGACCGGCAGGTCAAGGTCCGGGGCCATCGCGTCGAGCTGGGGGAGGTCGAAAACCTCACTACCGATATCGAATCCGTGAACGAGTGCGCAGTGGTGGCGGTGACCGACCACGCGGGCGCAACCGTGCTCGTTGCCTACGTGACCCCCGGCGATGTCGATGCCGCCGCAGTGCGCGACGCTCTGCGCGGCCGGGTGCCCGAGTATCTGGTGCCGGCGTTCTGGGTGGCGATCGACCAAATACCGAGTACCCCCAACGGCAAGACGGACCTGGTGGATCTGACGCAGCGCGGGATTCCCGAGAACGGACCGAGTCGCTCACGAGCAGCTGCCACCGACGACGAGCGCTGCCTCGTCGACCTGTTCGCCGATGCGACTCGTACGGGTGCCGAGTCGATCGGGGTCGACGACGACTTCTTCGCGTTGGGCGGCGACAGCATCACTGCCATCACCATGGTTCATCACGCACGGGGTGCCGGATTGGTGATCACGACCGCCGATGTCTTCGAGTGCCGCACCGTCGCTGGACTGGTGGAACGAGCTCGGAACACCGAAACCGAGAGCACTGCAACCGAACCCGAGATCGTTGCGCCGCTACTGGACGCACAGGACCTCGCCGAGTTGCGCACACTCGGTATCGATACCGAGCGCGCACGTCCGGCCACGCCGCTGCAACAAGGGCTCGTGTTCCAGTCGGTCGCTGCAGGAGACGGACTGGAGGAAATCTACGTCATCGCCACCGAGTTCGAGGTACGAGGCGTGTTACACGTCGGAAAACTCGAGGACGCGCTCGCCGCATTGTCCGAGCGCCACCCGGCGCTGCGCTCACGCTTTCTCACTCTGAATTCCGGGATCACCGTCGCCGTCCGCGACACGGAACGAGTGCACGTACGCAGGCAGACGGTCGACCATCCGGATTCGCCCTCGGCGCGCGCCCTGGTCGACGAGGATCGAAGCACCTTCGACATCGAGAACGGTCCCCTGGTACGAGTCCTCGTGCTGGACTGCGGAGAACAGCTTCATCGTGTGGTACTGACCATGCATCACCTTCTCGTCGACGGTTGGTCGATGGGGACCGTCGGCACAGAATTGTTCATGCTCTACGGTGGCCGGGATCTACCGGCTCCGGTGCCGTTCGACGACTATCTGCGATGGCTGTCCCGTCGGAACGACTCGTCGATCGATGTGTGGCGTCGAGCGCTCGGTGCCGACATGGTGCCGACAATCCTGGCCCCGACCGCGTCGCCGTCCGAGGAGCGATCCGGGGCCCGCGAAATCGAGCTGCGTTGGGGTGTGCAGGACTCTGCCCGCCTGGCAGCCTCCGCTCGCCGTCGATCGGTGACGGCGAGCGAGATGATCAATGCGGCATGGGCCGTGGTGCTCTCGGCGTTCACCGATTCCGAATCGGTGGTGTTCGGGTCCACAGTGTCGGGACGCCCGACCGACCTGGCCCGCGTCGGGGACATGGTCGGGCTGTTCATCAACACCATTCCGGTGCGCGTCGACATCGGCCCCGATGCCACCGTGTCGTCGGTTCTGGCCGGCCTGCGAGAGTTCTCCATCGCCGTTGCCGCGCATCATCACGTCGGTCTGTCGGACATCCAGAAGGCAGTCGGCCGTGGAACATTGTTCGACACCCTCGTCGTGTTCGAGAACTTCGCTGCCGCCGATACCTCCGGTGTCGACGCCGAGGACTTCTCGGTCTCGGTCGCAGGGTTCGACACGGTGACGCACTACCCGCTGACCTTGACGGTGTTTCCGGGCGGAGAACTGCGGTTGGTGGTGGAATATCGAAGCGACGCAGTATCGGTCGGGCAAGCACGGGCGGTGGCGTCGGCCATGGCGGCGGTGCTTCGGACGTTCGCCGAGGCAGGCGACCCGTCGATCGCATCTGTGCCCCTCGTGGATGAGCCAACGGCGCACCGGCTCACTGCTGAGCAGGCCGGCATCTCGCGCACCTATCCGTCCGAAACGTTGGTCGAACTCTTTTCCGAACAGGTGGCGCGGCAGCCCGATACGATCGCTGTTCAGGACGCCGCCGCGGCCTTGACGTTCGCCGAGTTGGACCGCTTGTCCAATAGAACCGCACGGTGGCTCATCGGTGCGGGCGTGGGTGCCGAGGACCTCGTGGCCGTTCTGGCCCCGCGCACAGTTCTCACGATGGCGGTAATCCTCGGCGTGATGAAGTCCGGGGCAGCGTATCTGCCGATCGATCCGAACTGGCCGGCCGACCGCACCGGCCAGATCCTCGACGACGCACAGCCGGTGCTGACGGTGAACGCGGATTCCGTTGCATCGCTTGCTACTTCGTCCATCGATTCGGTAGGCGTCACCGATGCCGAACGGCGAGCACCGTTGCATCCCGACCACCCCGTCTACTCGATTTACACCTCGGGCACGACTGGTGTGCCCAAGGGCGTTCTGGTCCCACACCGTGGCCTGACGAACCTGTATCACTCGCATCGCGAGAACGTGCACGAACCGGCTGCCCGACGCGCAGGTAAGTCGACTCTGAACGTGGCGCACGCGTGGTCGATGGCCTTCGACGCGTCCTGGCAGCCGCAGCTGTGGCTGTTCGGCGGCCACACAGTGCATCTGATCGATCCCGAGACAGTTCTCGACCCAGTGGAACTGACTGCTCGGTTGACTGCGCTGTCGGCAGACTTCATCGAGGTGGTGCCGTCGTTGCTCGAGCAAATGATGCGATCGGGATCGATCGACACGCTGACCACGGTCGGGGTCGGGGGAGAAGCGGTATCGGCCGAACTGTGGAATCGGTTGCGCAGCAACGAGGCCCTGGTTGCGTACAACTTCTACGGGCCGACCGAGGCGACTGTGGATGCGGTGTACACCTCCACCGAACTGTCGAGTGAACCGGTGATAGGTCGGCCGGTGACGAACATGCGGGCCTATGTACTGGACAGAAGTCTCCGACTGGTGCCGCCCGGCGTGCTCGGCGAGCTCTACCTGGCGGGGCCCGGCGTCGCGCGGGGATACCGGAATGCGCCGGGGCGCACGGCACACCGCTTCGTTGCCGACCCCTTCGCCGTAGACGGCACGCGGCTGTACCGGACCGGGGACCTCGTCGCGTGGACCGAGAACGGCACACTGCGGTATGGCGGCCGCTCTGACGATCAGGTGAAAATTCGCGGTCACCGC
>NZ_BAOX01000159.1:0-11193 GCF_000813105.1 Rhodococcus sp. BS-15
TCCAGCTGCACGGCAAGACCCACATCGCCGACGACGCGATCGTGGGGCCCGACTCGACGCTGCATGACGTCGAGATCGGCGAGCGCGCGTCGGTCGTGCGCACCCACGCCGAGCAGGCCGTGATCGGACCCGATGCCACCGTCGGACCGTTCACCTACCTGCGACCCGGCACAGTGCTGGGCGAGGGCGGCAAACTCGGCGCCTACGTCGAGACCAAGAACGCGACGATCGGCCGTCACACCAAGGTCCCGCACCTCACCTACGTCGCGATGCCACGATCGGCGACCACAGCAACATCGGTTGCTCCAACGTCTTCGCCAACTACGACGGCGTCAACAAGAGCCGCACGGAAATCGGATCCCACGTACGGACCGGTTCCGACTCGACGTTCGTCGCTCCCGTACATGTGGGCGACGGCGCTTACACCGGTGCAGGAACAGTGGTTCGGGACGATGTTCCTCCCGGCGCGCTGGCCGTCTCCGGTGGCAAGCAACGCAATATCGAAGGCTGGGTCATGAACAACAGGCCCGGAACCGAAGCTGCGAAAGCAGCGGCGCTCGCAGATCGTGATCGGCAAGAACAAAAGGACGGCGAAGAGCAGTGACCACCCCTAATTGGATCGACAACCAGAAGAACCTGATGTTGTTTTCTGGTCGAGCACATCCGGAGTTGGCCGAGCAGGTCGCCAAGGAGCTCGGGATCGACGTCACCCCGCAGACCGCGCGTGACTTCGCCAACGGCGAGATCTTCGTTCGCTTCGAGGAGTCGGTCCGCGGATCGGACGCCTTCGTGCTGCAGTCGCACCCGTTCCCGCTCAACACGTGGCTGATGGAACAGCTCATCATGATCGACGCGCTCAAGCGCGGATCGGCCAAGCGCATCACTGCGATCCTGCCGTTCTACCCGTACGCCCGCCAGGACAAGAAGCACCGGGGCCGCGAGCCCATCTCCGCTCGTCTGGTCGCGGATCTGCTCAAGACCGCCGGTGCCGATCGAATCATCACCGTCGACCTGCACACCGATCAGATCCAGGGCTTCTTCGACGGCCCCGTCGATCACATGCACGCACACAGCCAGCTCGCCGATCACATCCGGGCGACCTACAGCCTCGAGCACATCACCGTGGTCTCCCCCGACTCCGCCGCGTGCGCGTCGCCGAGAAGTGGGCCGACTCGTTCGACGGCGCGCCGCTGGCGTTCATCCACAAGACGCGTGACCCGTTGGTGCCCAACCAGGTCAAGTCCAACCGAGTCGTCGGTGACGTCGAAGGCCGCACTTGCATCCTCATCGACGACATGATCGACACCGGCGGCACCATCGCCGGAGCGGTGAAGGTGCTCAAGGAAGCCGGAGCCGGTGACGTCGTCATCGCCGCCACCCACGGCGTTCTGTCCAACCCGGCCGCCGAGCGTCTCGCGAACTGCGGTGCCAAGGAAGTCGTCGTCACCAACACCCTGCCGATCAGCGACGAGAAGCGCTTCGCAACGCTGACCGAGCTCTCGATCGCACCGCTGCTCGCTCGCACCATCCGCGAGGTCTTCGAAAACGGTTCCGTCACCAGCCTTTTCAACGGCAGCGCATAACAGTCAGTCTGTTTCACCCGCCCCGCCCACTCTCCGTCCGCGCCGCATGAACTACGTCACGTCCGTGACCGGAACATGCAGCTCGCGAGACGGGGGTGTGCGGGGCGGGTTTCGTTGTCACCTAAGATGACTCGTCGTGATCGACGCAGACTCTCCCCACGGCCCGGCTGGAACTACTACGGTCAGAATTGCCCGATGGACGCCGGGCGGATGCGTCTGGTGCGGTAGCACCGACAGCGTCGAGGACTTCCGAAACGAGCCGCGCTGCGGTCTGTGCCGCGAGAAGGAAGCCGTCATCGACGAGGCCAAACACTTCATCGGGATGTACGGTCTGCGACCCCTGGGCGGCACGCTGGCGTCCGAGGACGAGGAGGAGCGCGAGTACCGCGTCACCGCTCGGGATGCGCGTGAGGTACTCAACCGTATTCGCCTCGAGAAGCTGCCCGATCCGGCTGCCGTCCGCAAAGCGTTGCGTCCCAGGGCCGCTGCTGCGGGGAACGCACCGGCCTCGACGACGTCCGGAGCGCCTGCGAAGGCACCGACCAAGAAGTCCCAGGCCGGTGTCACCGGGATCGACGCGATCGAACTGCAGTCGCGCGTCGAGAAGTTGCTGGGGCAGCTCACCGCAGTCGACGATCAGATCAGCGCGCTCGACGGCGTGCAGGGTCTGCCGGCACGTGCACGCATGAAGGATCTCGAACGGCAGCGCACCACCGTCCTGTCGACTCTGGCCGCGCTCGAGAAGGCTCGTCGCCGCACCAACTGATCCACGTAGTCTGATCGAGTGCTGCGCAAGCGTTCGATCTCACGGCAGGTGCTCGATGTCACCTACGCCGTCGTTTTCGTTCTGCTCCTGCTGCCGTCCACGCTGAGCGGATCCTACGGTTCTCCCGGCGCGGGTGTGCTGGTCGGATTCGGCGTTGCGCTGGCCATGAGGCGCCGCTCACCGCGACTGTCGTTGGTACTCGCCTGGCTGCTGGCCGTCGTGCAGATGGTCAGCGGGGTGCTCCCCCTCTCTGCGGACACCGCAATATTCGCGATTCTGTACTGCTCGGCCGCCTACGGCGACAGCGTCGTTCGACGCTTCGGGCTCGCGTCGGCCGTCGGCGGCGGAGTGATCGCGGCGCTGTATCTGGCTTTCGTGGACGGCAATCCGTTCGGCCCGCCGACGGAAGAGGGCTACCAGGAACCCCGACTCGCGCAGTTCGCCCTACTCCTCGCCGGCCTGTGGGCGATGCTCGGGTTGTCCTGGGCACTGGGCCGCCTCGCCTACGCCCGACGCACCGCCATCGAATCCGCACACGCGCGCGAGCTCGCCGAGGTACATCAGGCCCGCGCCGAACACGAAATGGCAATCGAGCAGGAGCGCAACAGAATTGCTCGCGACATGCACGACATCGTGGCGCATTCGCTCGCCGTGGTGATCGCGCAGGCCGACGGTGCACGCTACGTGCGCGCCGTCGATCCCGCTGCCGTCGACACTGCACTGACGACCATCTCCGACACCGCGCGCGAGGCACTCTCCGACGTTCGGGTGTTGCTCGGACAGCTTCGGCACAGTCAGGGCGATCTGCCGAACCCGACACCCGACGATCTCGAGCGCCTGTTCGACCAAGTGCGCGCGACCGGACTGAACATCGACTCCTCGATCGACACCACATCGGTGTCGTTGGGTGCCGGTGCGCACCTGGCGCTCTACCGGATTGCGCAGGAATCGCTGACCAATGCCCTACGTCACGGCGATCCCGACAAGCCTGTCACCGTCACCATCGAATCCGACTCCGCCGGCATCGAACTGACGGTGCGCAACAGTGTGTCCTCGGTGCGTTCGGCATCGGAATCGGGTGGCCACGGAATCGCCGGCATGAAGGAACGCGCCAGCCTCGCCGGTGGCATGTGTACCGCGTCCGGCGACGGCTCGTCGTGGACCGTGACTGCCTGGCTTCCTGCTGCCGGCTCGTCCACGAAGGGAATCAACTGATGGCCGATCGAATCAAGGTGGCTCTGGTCGACGATCAGCAGCTGTTCCGAGCGGGAATTCGCATGCTCATCTCCTCGCAGCCCGATCTGGAGTTCGTCGGAGAAGCGGGCAACGGCAAGGAAGCAGTGGAGCTCGCCGCGTCGGCAGGGCCCGACGTGATGCTCATGGACGTCCGGATGCCGGTGCTCGACGGTATCGCCGCGACCGAGCAGATCGTGGCCGCGTCCGATACTCCACCGCGGATTCTGGTGCTCACGACATTCGATCTCGACGAGAGCGCGGCGCGAGCGATTCGTTCGGGAGCGAGTGGATTCGTGCTCAAGGACGCCGACCCGGAATTTCTGCTCGCGGCGATCCGGACGGTTCATGCGGGCAACTCGGTGATTGCCGCGTCGGCGACGACGGGGCTGCTGGCGCACTTCACGCCGACGCCGGTGGTGCCGAAGGTCCCTGCCGAGTTCGCCACCCTCACCGCACGGGAGAAGGAGCTCTTCCGGCTCACCGCGCGGGGCTTGAGCAACTCGGAGATTGCGGCCATCGAGTTCTTGAGCGAGGCAACCGTGAAGACGCACATCAGTCGCATCTTCGCCAAACTTGCGCTGCGAGATCGGGTGCAGTTGGTGGTCTACGCCTTCGAGCACGGCCTGACCGGAGACTGACACCGAAGTCATCCTGTAGATGTACGAGGCGAAGACTCGCGCCTGATTACTCGGGGCCGCCGAATTCATAGCGTTGTGGGCATGACGATCACAGCAGGCCCCGTTGCCCGGGCATTTCAGGTCAGCAAACATTTCGGCGACTCGTCCAATCCGGTGAGCGCCCTCGACAACGTCTCTCTCGACATTCACGGCGGCCAGTTCACCGCCATCATGGGACCGTCCGGCTCCGGCAAATCGACCCTGATGCATGTGATGGCCGGACTGGACAACGCCAGCTCCGGGCATCTGATGCTGGCCGGTGCCGACATCACAGCGGCCAACGACGACGCACTGACAACGCTGCGCCGCACGCAGGTCGGCTTCATCTTCCAGTCGTTCAATCTCGTTCCCACCCTCGATGTTCGGGGCAACATACTGCTGCCGTTCGAGCTCGACGGCCGCGCACCCACCGCCGAGGAGGCGGCATGGATAGAGCAGCTGATCGACACTCTGGGATTGCAGGGCCGGGTGAACCACCGCCCGCATCAGCTCTCGGGTGGGCAGCAGCAGCGTGTCGCGATCGCCCGGGCACTGGGTACGCGGCCGCATCTCATCTTTGCCGACGAACCGACCGGCAACCTCGATTCTCGCACCGGCCGTGAGGTTCTCGGTCTACTCGCCGCAGCGGTGCGCGAGTACGGCCAGTCGATCGTGATGGTCACGCACGACCCCATTGCCGCCAGCTACGCCGATCGCATCGTCTTCCTCGCCGACGGGCGCATCGTCAACGAATTGGGTCGTTCGACGGCGGAACAGATTTCGAGCTACATGCTGGGAATGGAGAGCGTCCGATGAGTGCGTTGACTTCTGCTCAGGCGTCGAAGGAGCATGGTGCCAGCATTCTGGTGACCTCGTTGGCGTCGTTCTTCGGTGTGGTGTTGATTCAGGCGACGGCCTTTCTGGTCGACATCTTCGGGGATACCGACGGTGCAGCCGTCACTGCGTTGTACAGCGTGGCCCTGGTGTTCATCGGTCTCGCACTGTACGTCGCGGCGGTGGTCACCTCGAACACGTTCGCGACGATCGTCGCCGGCCGCACCCGCACCATCGCTCTTCTGCGCTTACTGGGTGCACGGGCGCGTGACCTACGACGATCGGTGGCCAGGGAAGGCTTCCTCGTCGGATTGTTCGGTGGTGCAGTCGGTTCGGTTCTCGGAATCGGCGCCAGTCACCTCGCGCGGGCGGTCGCGGTCTCGGCCGGTCAACTGCCGGATGTGGCGTACACGACCGTTCAACCGCTGGTGATCCTGCCGGTCGTCATCGTGGTGTTGACGACGACCCTCGCGTCGTACGTCGGGTCTCGAAAGGTGTTGGACGTGACGCCTGTTCAGGCGACGGGAGGCGCCGTGGACACGGGAGTGGAGGCTCCGCGGTCGCGTCGTGTCAGGACGGTGCTGTCGATCGTGCTGATCGCAGGCGGAGTGGCGCTCCTCGGGCTCGGGATCCTGATCGGGATGGTGAACCCGACCGGCGTTCTGGTCGCGTTCCTCGGCGGCGTCGCATCGTTCACCGGCATCATGGTCGGTGCCTATCGAATTCTGCCCGCGACGCTGAGGATGGTCGGGAGACTGTTCGGCCGCGGACCTGCGGCGAGATTGGCTGCGGCCAACGCAATTCGCTATCCGGATCGCAGTACCCGCACCGCGGTGGGATTGCTGATCGGGGTCACGTTGGTGACCACGTTCGCCGTCGCGATGTACAGCTACCGGTCGATGCTCGTCAACGAATACGACGAAGACTCCGTCAACCAGGTACTCACCGTGACGGTGGGAATCATGACCGGACTGATCGGGTTCTCGGCCGTCATCGCGGCGGTCGGGATGGTGAACAACCTCCTGCTGAGCATTCTGCAGCGCACCCGAGAGATCGGCCTGTTGCGGGCACTCGGATTCACCCGCAAGCAGATTCGGGCGATGATCGTCTCGGAGAGCAGCCAGATGGTGGTCGCGTCGATGGGCTTCGGTCTGATTCTCGGCATCGGATACGGCTGGGCCGCAGCACAATCGCTGCTCGGCTCACTGGATTCTCGCGGGCTCACTGCCCCCACTCTTCCGTGGGCTGTGATCGCCGGAACCGTGCTGTGCGGCGGACTCCTCGCGCTCGGAGCCTCACTGACCCCGGCACGACGTGCGAATCAAATTTCGCCGGTGGTCGCGTTGGCGGATGCCTGATCGCGAGGTCGGTAGTGCTCCGCAATCTCGAGAGCACGGCGATAGAGACCATCGCGTAACGACTGCGGTGCAAGCACTTCCGCATCCGTCCCGAGTTGCCACAGGGCCCACTCCGCATGCCGCGCATCCTGGAACGTAAGTTCCAAGCGCAACCGACCGTCACCGTCGAGTTTCTCGTCGGTGACGGTCAACGCGGTGTCTGCGAGTTCTTCCCGACGCGCCGGATGTATGCACGCCGACACTGTCGTCCGAGCGTCTCCGTTCCTGAATCGAGTGCTGCGCTCGTGCCACAACCGATCGAGACTGACGTTGTCCGAGCGTTGCGCCGGGTCGGAAAGCACCACGGCGTCCATCACCCTCGAAAGGCGGTAGGTGCGGTCTTCGCCGTCTCGGGTGGCGAGAAGATAGCCGCGGTGACGTACCGTGACCAGCCCGACCGGATCCACGACGCGCCACTGTTCGTCTCCGCCCACCGGCGCGTACAGAATCCGAAGCTTCCTGCCGTCGAGCACAGCTCGGCGCACGGGGTCCATGACAGCGGTGGGAATCTGCTCGGCGGCGGTGCGTCGAGACAGGAGATCCGCTTCGGGCTCGATGAGGAGCCGCCGAGCAGCAGTACGCGCGGTGTCGTGATGTCCATCCGGCAACGCGTCCATCACCTTTCGAAGCGCCGACGCGACGGCGGACCCGAGGCCGAGCGCATGGCCTCCCCCGCTCGATCCGACAGCGGCCAACAGTGCCAGGGCCTCGTCGTGGTTGAGGCCAGGAAACTCGGCTCTGAAGCCGGGCAGTAGCGCGAATCCTCCCAGTCGTCCCCGTTCGGCGTAGACAGGCACGCCCGCCGTCGAGAGAGCGTCGATGTCGCGGAGCACGGTGCGGGTCGACACTTCCAGTTCGGCGGCGAGGGCGTCGGCCGTCATTCGGCCGCGCTGGCGTAGCAGGAGCACGAGCGAGACCAGCCTGTCTGCGCGCATGCGAAGACGGTACCGAAATACACGACAGAGGGTGTCGTGATTCGGTGACAGCCTTTCCTTCGTACGGTCGGACGAACAAGACGGAGGAACAAGACGATGGAACGAACTGCGGTCAATCCGGTGCAGTGGTCGGTGGCGCTGGGCTTCGACCAGGGCGTGCTGATCAACGGACACACTAGGACTCTCTACTGCTCCGGGCAGACTGCAATGAACAGCGACGGCGCACCGGAGCATGACGGAGACATGGCCGCGCAGCTTGCGCTAAGTCTCGACAATCTGGACGGGGTGCTGGCGGCGGCCGACATGTCGATGTCGAACGTGGTGAAACTGGGGATCTACACCACCGACGTCGACCTTCTGTTCCAGCACTACGGTGTACTCATGGCAAGACTGGGCGCAGCAGGAGTTGCACCGGCCACCACGATGCTGGAAGTGACCCGGTTGGCAGTTCCTGGTCAGAAGATCGAAATCGACGCCATCGCCGTGGGTTGACGCCGCTACTCGCCCTTCCGGGCAAGAATGAGCGCAAATCGGGAATCGGCGTCGGACCACAGATGCCCGACGCCGAATCCCGCGGCCGCCAGTTCTTCGGTGATGCCGTCCGGTCGGAACTTCGCCGAGATCTCGGTGCGGAGTTCTTCGCCTGCCTCGAAATGCACGTGCAGATCGAGGTCGGCGAGGTACACCTCCTGCGACGATGTGGCCCGCAGTCGCATCTCGATCCACTCCTGCTCGGCATTCCACAGCGCGACATGCTCGAACGCATCGGGATCGAAGTTGCCACCCAGGCGAGAGTTGATCACCGACAGCACGTTTCGATTGAACTTCGCAGTCACCCCGGCAGCGTCGTCGTACGCCGGAACGAGCACGTCCGGGTCGATGACCAAACCGACACCGAGCAACAGATACTCGCCCGGATCGAGCGCGTCGGCTACTGCTTTCAAAAATTCCTCGCGCTCCTCGGGAATGAGGTTGCCCAGGGTACCGCCGAGAAATGCGATCGTCCGGCCGTCGCCGCCCGGCAGATTGTGCAGAGTGTCGGTGAAATCGCTGACGATGCCGTGCACCTCGAGCGCGGGGAATTCCTGCGCGATCTGCTCGATAGCGCCCTCGAGCGCCGAGATGGATACATCCTGTGGCACATACGTTCTCAGTGATCCGTGCTTGACTCCGGCGGAGAGCAGCAACTTCGTCTTCTCCGAGGAGCCCGAACCGAGCTCGATCAACATGGCGGATTCGGTTGTCTCCGCGATGTCCAGAGCATGCTCCTCGAGGAGGGCGCGCTCGGTCCGCGTCGGGTAGTACTCGGGCAGAGCGGTGATCTGCTCGAACAGCTCGCTGCCCAGAGCGTCGTAGAAGTATTTGGGCGAGAGCCACTTCGAGTCGGCAGTGAGACCGTCCCGCACGTCCTTGCGCAACTCGTCGAGCAATGCTGTGTCGGCCAGATGTACGTCCACTGTGCTCATGACGCTCCTTTACGATTCCAGGCTGGAAATGGTGAGATCGGTTGTCGTGGCGACGACCATGCGTCGGTCGTCGATGGAAATCCAGTCGGGTCGATCGTCGAGGGGTTCGGAGGCGATCGTCACCGAATCCTCGTTCCGCAGAACCGAAAGCGAATGATGCACCGCCGTGGCGTACATGCTCTCGCCGTCCGACAGCAGAAAATTCAGGCGAGCCTTGGGCGAGGTGGCGAGGACCCTACGGACCAGCACGCGCAGTGCCGTCTCGGGATCGTGGGTGCGCAACAGGTTCCGCAGTACGAACCACAGGCCGGCGGCATCGGTGGGCGCGGGCAACGCGAGCGCGTCGATCGGCGGTACCTCCGACCACAATTCGACCATCGACTGCGGCCAGCCGAACACCACACCGTTGTGACTGAACGCCCATCGGTCGTCGGTGAACGGGGCGCAGGCACTGCGTTCCACCGGCATGCCGACAGTTGCCGATCGCACTGCCGCGATCACCGACGCCGAGCGCACCTGCGGCAGAACATCGTCCACCGCCGGGTCGGTCCAGATGGGCATCGGATTGCGGTAGCTGCGCACCGAACCGTCCTGCCACCATGCGACGCCGAAGCCGTCGGCGTTGATGGTCCCTCCACCGCGCATGTCGTTCGGTGCGAAGGACTGGGTGCGCAGAGAATGATCACCCTGCGTCAGCAGCGATCCGACAGAGGTGGCAGCGCCAGATACCCCAGATGACGGCACATTCAGCTGGGCTCGACGTCGCGGGCCAACCGGAATCCGCTGAAGATCTGGCGGCGGATCGGGTGGTCCCAGTTGCGGAACGTGCCTCGACACGCCACCTCGTCGGTGCCGAACGAGCCGCCGCGCAACACCTTGTAGTCGCCGCGGAGAAACACCTCGGAGTACTCGGCGTACGGGAACGCCTCGAACCCGGGGTACGGCTCGAAATCCGAGGAGGTCCACTCCCACACGTCACCGATCAGGTGATGCACACCGGCCGAGGAGGCACCGTCGGGGTACGCGCCCACGTCCGCCGGTTCGAGATGCCGCTGGTTCAGATTGGCATGTGCGGCAGTGGGTTCGGCGTCGCCCCACGGGTACGCGTTGCTGGTGCGAGTGTCGGCGTCGAAGCGCGCGGCCTTCTCCCACTCGGCCTCCGTCGGCAGACGCTTGCCTGCCCAGCGGGCGTAGGCGTCGGCCTCGAACCAGCACACGTGCACCACGGCTGATGCGGGCGCACCGGCTTACTCGCGCCGAAGCTGCGACGCCACCAGGTGCCATCGGAGTCGGACTCCCAGAACTGCGGTGCGGTCAGGTTCGCGTCGACGCGATGCTGCCACCCCTTCTCGGTCCACAGTTCACGGCGTTCGTAACCGCCGTCGGCCATGAAGTCCATGAACTGCGCGTTGGTGATCGGGGCTCGGTCGATGGCGAAGGTGGGCACGTGCACGGCATGAGCCGGTCGCTCGTTGTCCAGTGCCCACGGGTCGAGCGAGGTCCCCATCGAGAACGGGCCACCCGCAATGACGGCCTCACCCGACACCGGCACCACCGAGGCCGGTGGAGCAGGAGCCGTCAGAACCGCAGGCCCCGAACGCAATTGATGAGTGGCGAGCATTGTCTCGTCGTGCTGCTGCTCGTGCTGGGCGATCATGCCGAACGCGAAACCGTGCTTCTCCACCGGCCTACACTCGAAAGTGCAACGGTCGAGCACATCCCAGGCCTTGTCGCGGACGGTCTGGACGTAGACGCGCGCCTCGTCCGGAGTGAGCAGCGGAAGCGACGTACGTGAAGAACGCGAGTGCTTGAACGCGTCGTACAGCTCGTCGATGTCGGGACGGACGGGGTCACGGCCACCGACGTCGCGCACGAGCCAGAGTTCTTCCTGGCTACCGATGTGTGCGAGATCCCAGACCAGCGGACTCATCAACGGCGAATGCTGCGCCATCAGTTCGGTCTCGTCCACGCAGTCGGTGAGTGCTGCGCTGCGGGCACGACTGCGAGTAAGGACCGTTTCGATCCTGCTCCTGAGTTGTTCGGCGCTCACACCGATTCCTTTCGAGTCTGAAATTCCCGTGTCGCCGCGTCGAACTCACTGGGGGGCTCACCCGCACTGCACCGGCGAGATGCCGCCGACAGGTGCTCGGAGAACTCGCCACCGACCTCCGCTGCGAGGTCGAGCAATTCGGTTGCGGCCGTACGTAGGTCACCGTCCGCCAGCCCGACGCGGGCCGCGTCGAGCCACCGTCCGGCCGTCCCGCCGCCGATCTCGGTGGCGCGGGCCACCAGTTCGGGTGTGGACAGCAGCGCCTCGAAT
>NZ_BAOX01000158.1:0-11247 GCF_000813105.1 Rhodococcus sp. BS-15
TCGACCGCCCCCCGGCGCTCTGCGCACCGGTTCGCGCGGTTGCTGCTCCAAGGAGGACGCGGGTGACGCGCGTCGAGCTGCCGACGTACTCGGAATCCCGTTCTACGTATGGGATTTCGCCGATCGTTTCAAAGAGGACGTCATCGACGATTTCGTCGCGTCCTACGCCGCCGGTGAGACCCCGAATCCGTGCCTGCGCTGCAACGAGAAGATCAAGTTCTCCGCTCTGGCGGACCGCGCTCTCGCACTGGGCTTCGATGCCGTGGCGACCGGGCACTACGCGCAACTGCACGACGGAGTGCTGCGACGTGCCGTGGACGCGGACAAGGACCAGTCGTACGTGTTGGCCGTGCTGAACCAGGCGCAGCTCTCGCGTGCGATGTTCCCCATCGGGGACACCCCGAAGTCCGAGATTCGTGAGGAGGCCGCCGAGCGTGGGTTGGCTGTTGCCGACAAGCCGGACAGTCACGACATCTGCTTCATCCCCTCGGGCGACACTCGCGCATTCCTCGGCGCGCGGATCGGCGTGCGCCCGGGCAAGGTCGTCGACTCCGAGACCGGAGCCGAACTGGCCGATCACGAAGGCGTGCACGGGTTCACCATCGGGCAACGCAAGGGCCTCGGCGTGGAAGGACCGGCCGCGGACGGCCGGCCCCGCTATGTGACGTCGATCGAACCCGACAGTGGCACGGTCATGGTCGGCTCGGCGCAGAAACTCGACGTCTGGGCGATCAGCGGAGACCGCGCGGTATGGACCGAAGGTACCGCTCCTACCGGCCCCATCGAGTGCGTCGTGCAGGTCCGCGCGCACGGCGGACTGACCGAGGCCGTCGCCGAGGCAGCAGGTGACGGTATGGAGATCCAGCTGCGGGCTCCACTGACCGGTGTGGCCAAGGGGCAGGCTGCGGTGCTGTACCGCAAGGACATTCACGGAGACATCGTGATCGGCAGCTCGACGATCTCAGGCACTCGATCCGAGCGCGAGTGACCCCGGGCGTCTTCGCTGGACTGGCGACCGGCATCGGTTCGTGGCCGGGCACCGACATTCGTGAGGCTGCGGCGGTCGTCGTCGGGGAGTTCACCGAGCTTCCACACATCGTCGAACTTCCGGCGCGCGGCCTGGGTGCGGACATGATCGGACGCACCGGAGCCATCATGGTCGACGTCGAACTCGACGTGCGCACCTCCGGCTATCGCGTCGTGCCGCGTCCGATGCTCGCCGGCCGCCGGGCGACCGACTTCCTGGCCGAGGACCTCGACGTGCTCGAGGAACTGTGGGAGGTGTCCGGGCTTCGCGGCAGCGGCCGCACCATCAAGGTCCAGGCCGCCGGTCCGTTCACGATGGCAGCCCAGGTCGAACTTCGGCACGGGCATCGGGCCCTGACCGATCGCGGGGCGCTGCGGCATTTCGCCGAATCCCTCGGTGAGGGACTGCGCCTGCATTGCGCGGAGTTGACGCGTCGGCTCGGAGTCGAGGTTCTCGTTCAGCTCGACGAACCCAGTCTCGCAGCCGTTCTCGCCGGCAGCCTGACGGGCATCACCGGGCTCGATTCGGTGCGGGCAGTCCCGGAACCGGACGCTCTCGACCTGCTGGATTCGCTGATCGAGACGATCGACCTTCCCGTTGCGGTGCATTGTTGCGCCGGCGACGTTCCGTTCGATCTACTTCGCCGTTCGCGTGCCGTTGTGGTCGCCGCCGACGCGACTGCGCTGCGCCGCAGCGACTTCGACGGAGTCGGCGAGTTGCTGCAATCCGGCAAGACGCTGATGCTCGGGTTGATTCCGTCCGAAACCCCCGTGCGGCCACCCCATTGGCGCGAACTGGCCGAGCCGGGTGTCACGTTGATCGATCGACTCGGTTTCGACAGATCGGTTCTCGCCTCCCGGATCTCGGTGACGCCTGCATGTGGATTGGCCGGCAGCACACCGGAGTGGGCCCGTCGCGCAACAGGACTCGCCCACGACGTGGCATCCGCGTTCGCAGATTCACCCGATTCGTTGTGAGATCGCACAGCCGGTCGGAGTGAAACCCCGCGGACTCCGGGCCGATCGAGACCACCACCATTAGGACGCCGAACAGGTGTGACACTATTCACATGGCCGTTGGGGGTCTGTTGGATACGTGGGAGTTCGGAAAATGGCATCAGGTGGTCGCGACTTCGACGAGGTTGCCTCCCTCCGGCGTTCCGGCAGGCACCGTCGAGGTCTCGTAGCGAGATTGGCCGCGGCCACCTCCGACTGGTATCGAGCGCCGCACGATTTCGAGTGGATCCTCAATCACAGATCGACCCGTCCGCTGACCGGGATCATCCGTGCCGTGTTCGGTACCGCCACCTTGATGTACGCCGTCACCTCGATCCTGATGCTGTTCAGCGACCTCGGTCCGCGCGGCTCCCTGGCAATCGGGTGGGTCTTCGTCGTACTGGTGACTCAGGTGCTGGTCGCCGCACGGTGCGTGTTCGGCCCGATTCCCGGCAAGAAGTTCTTCGTGGGATTCCTCGCCTTCGGTGACATTTTGACCACGTCGATTCTGCTTCTCTACGCGCCCGTTGCCTCGTTGATCGGGACCGTGCTCTTCGCCGTCACCGGGGCGTTCTGCACGTACTTTCTCAGCCCTCGATTGCTCGTCGCGCACCTGGTGTGGACCGCGACGTTCATCATCGGGTTCGGCATTCGCGTGTTCGTGGCAGTGATGAACGGCGAGGTCGGATACATCGACGGGCCTTCGGTCGCAACGGCCACCGTGGTTCTCCTTCTCGCCACGGTGGGAGTACCCGTGTTCGCCCAGGTGGCGTGGACGACGCTGTCCAACGACGCCAAGCGGTCGGTTCTCGATCCTCTGACCGGGGTGTACAACCGGCGCGGCATCGACAGCGAACTGCTCGACCTGTGGCACCAGGCCAGCAAGGGGGGCATGTCCATGGCCTTCCTGGTTGTCGACATCGACAAGTTCAAGGCCGTCAACGATCGATTCGGGCACAGTCGCGGAGACGACGTGATCGTCCGGGTCGCCGACCGGCTACGCCGCTTGGTCCGGCATCAGGGCGGAGTGCTCGCCCGAACCGGTGGCGAGGAGTTTCTCGTCGCCATGGTCGGTGATGCGCGGGGGATGGTCGATCTCGGCTTCGACGTCGTCCGCGTGCTCTGTGACGACCGCGACGACATCCCCGTCACCGTCAGCGTGGGAATGGCGTTGTTGCGCGAGGACTCGGCTCTGTGGGACGTGGGCAAGTCCGTGGTCGGCAGAGCAGCTCGAACGGCGGACGCGGCGATGTACCGGTCCAAGCAGTCCGGTGGAAACCGTTTGGTCATCGACGAGATCTGAGCCCTCGAACCGACGTCGCTCGATGCGCCGGCGCGCTCGGGTGCGACCTCTGCGATGATCGTGCGATGTATCGGCTATCGGATGCCCAGCGACGTGGACTACCTGCCGGAGTGCTGTTGTCGGTGATGGCCTCCGTGCTCGGCGGCATCTACGCCGACTCCTTCGTGACCGGCTTCGCGTTGACCGCCGGTATCTGTGCGGTGGCGATCATCGCTGCCACGCTGTTGCTGGGTCTGATGGGGCGGTAGTTGCTGCGCTGCAGCGGGTGCTTCCGTGTCGGTGGGTTCGGATAATCTTCGACACGTGCCCGAATCGACCGAACCGCCAGCAGGAAACGACGAGACCGCAGGGACCGTCGGTGTCGAACTCGATGCCGCGTCGTCCGCCGATCGCGAGCGATGGCAGAAGCTGGCCGAGGAAGTGCGCGCTCATCAGTTCCGCTACTACGTGCGCGACGCGCCGCTGGTGTCCGACGCCGAGTTCGATGCACTGCTGCGTGAGCTGAACGAGCTGGAGGAGGTGCACCCGGATCTGCGCACGGCGGATTCACCGACACAACTCGTCGGGGGCGGTTTCGCGACGGAATTCACCGCCGTGGACCACCTGGAACGAATGTTGAGCCTGGACAACGTGTTCGACCACGACGAGCTTCGGGCCTGGGCCAAACGGGTCGAGACCGAAGCAGGGCCGGATCTGGAATACCTCTGCGAGGTCAAGATCGACGGCGTTGCACTGAATCTGGTGTACGAGAACGGCACCCTCGTGCGCGGTGCCACCCGAGGTGACGGACGTACCGGTGAGGACGTGACGCTCAACGCACGCACGATCGACGACATCCCGGACACTCTGACGGGTAGCGAGCAGTACCCCGTGCCGGAGTTGTTGGAAGTGCGCGGCGAGGTCTTCTTCCGGTTGGAGGACTTCCAGGCGCTCAACGCCTCACTCGTGGCGGAGGGCAAGCCCCCGTTCGCGAATCCGCGGAATTCGGCGGCGGGGTCGCTGCGACAGAAGAATCCGGCGGTCACCTCCAAGCGGCGTCTGGGAATGATCTGCCACGGCTTCGGTCGCATGGTGGGTTTCACCCCCGAGTCGCAGTGGCACGCCTACGAGGCGCTGCGCGCCTGGGGTCTGCCCATTTCCAGCCACACGACCCGTGTGCAGGGCGTCGACGCCGTCATCGAGAAAGTCGTCTACTGGGACCAGCACCGACACGACGTCGAACACGAGATCGACGGTCTGGTCGTCAAGATCGACGACATGTCGCTGCATCGTCGACTGGGAACGACGTCTCGCGCGCCGCGGTGGGCCATCGCGTACAAGTACCCACCCGAGGAAGTAACCACGACGCTGCTCGACATCCGCGTCAGCGTGGGCCGGACCGGCAGAGTCACGCCGTTCGCGTACATGACGCCGGTTCTCGTGGCCGGCTCCACGGTGTCGCTGGCGACGCTGCACAACGGCTCGGAGGTCAAGCGCAAGGGCGTTCTGATCGGTGACACCGTGACCATTCGCAAAGCGGGAGAGGTCATTCCGGAGGTTCTCGGGCCCGTCGTCGACGCCAGGACCGGAGACGAGACCGAGTTCGTCATGCCCACCGAGTGCCCGGAGTGCTCGACGCCTCTCGCCCCGGCCAAGGAGGGTGACGCCGACCTGCGCTGCCCCAACTCGCAGTTCTGCCCGGCACAACGTCGCGAGCGGGTGTTCTTCGTGGCAGAGAGGCAGCGATTCGACATCGAGGGCCTCGGCTACGAGGCCGCATCCGACCTGTTGGCCACCGGGGCCATCGAGGACGAAGGTGATCTGTTCTCGCTCACCGAGGACGACCTGATGAAGACGGCGATCTTTCGCACCAAGTCCGGGGCGTTGTCTGCCACCGGTCGAAAGTTGCTCGACAACCTGGCCACCGCACGGAACCAGCCGCTGTGGCGGGTGCTGGTCAGTCTGTCGATTCGGCACGTGGGGCCGTCGGCTGCCCGCGCGTGGCAGGGGAGTTCGGCAGCCTCGAGCGGATCCGAGCGGCGTCGGTCGAGGAACTCTCGGCGGTCGATGGGGTGGGCGGCACCATCGCGGCCGCAGTCTCCGAGTGGTTCGAGGTCGACTGGCACCGCGCCATCGTCGACAAGTGGCGGGCCGCGGGCGTGCGGATGGAAGACGAGCGTGATGCCTCGATCGAGCGCAATCTCGAGGGGCTGTCGATCGTGGTCACCGGGTCGCTGACGTCGTACTCACGCGACGAGGCCAAAGAAGCGATCCTGCTGCGAGGCGGCAAGGCTGCAGGTTCGGTGTCCAAGAAGACGGCGTTCGTGGTCGTCGGCGAAGCTCCGGGGTCCAAGCACGACAAGGCAATCGAGCTCGGCGTGCCGGTGCTCGACGAAGCGGGATTCACCCTGCTGCTGACCGAGGGGCCCGATGCGGTGGCTCCGACCGAAGCAGAATCGGGATCGACGGAATGATCGGGCCGGGACGGGTCAGTTCAGTACCGTCGCGACGATGCCGGCGAGATAACCGAGTCGGGCAACCTCCGAGGGCCTGAACTCCGGGCCCCCGGGCCTGCCCAGCATCAGCACGGTGCCGGTGGTGCCGAGGGGAGCAGCGGCGATCTTGGTGTCCATGTCGCGCCATACCTGGGGCACCCACTCGGCGTCGGAATCGAGAGCGGCAGGGGCGTTCAGCGGGAACCACGGCAGCTCGGCGGCGTGCGTCTCGGGAGCCCCCGAGCTGCCCACCAGACGGAACGGGCCGTGCGCGTTGGTGGCGACGACGGTGCTCCACCCCACTCGAAGGACACGGGGGGCTCCGTCGACGAGCACCTGAAGTCGATCGTCGGACGCCGCGGCGACCCGATCGATCAGTTCCAATTCGCGGTGCGTGTCGAGGACGCCGGTGTACGGGCGGATGGAATCGACCCGAACATCGGTGAGGTTCTCGGCAGCGGTGATCAGCGTGTCGGGAAGCGAACCCGGAGCAACGTCGACCACCAGGTCGTCGACTGCGTAACCGTCGCCACGTTCGATGACGTCGAGGGAGAGGATGTCCGCCCCGACCGAACCGAGCGCGACGGCCAACGATCCGAGGCTGCCCGGTCGGTCCGGCAGTTGGACGCGGAGCAGGTAGGACATGTCACGCTCCCTTTCGACTTCTGGCGTACTTCGGCCACACCAGCGTCATCGGTCGTTGCTGGCAGTTGCTGGCAGTTGGAAGGGAACACTGTGCACCCCGGCGCGAGCAATCCTTGCATCTTCGACCTGTCCGGTACGTCGCGCAACGCGGGCCGTGACAATTCCGACACCCGCTGTGTCCATTGGGAGTGCGCGAAAGCCCGCGTAACACTACGCACTAGGCTGGACCGCGTTCGCGAACCCGTGAGGTTCGCTCTGCACGAATACGGGGCCGCTTCTGCAGGCTCCGCTCCTACCGTCTGAAAGGGGTCTACGCGGTGCCAGACATCTCCCGCGACGAGGTCGCTCACCTCGCCCGGCTGTCGCGCTTGGCTCTCAGCGACGCCGAACTCGACGAGTTCGCCGGCCAGTTGGACTCGATTCTTCATCACGTCAAGGCAGTGGCGGAGGTGGCGACGGACGACGTGCCGCCGACGGCCAACCCCAGTGACATCGTGAATGTGACGCGTCCCGACGTGATCGTTCCCGGCCTGACGCCGGAGCAATCGCTGTCCGGTGCACCGAACGCCGAGGAGGGCCGTTTCGCGGTGCCGCAGATTCTGGGAGAGAGCGAATGACCGATCTGACGAAGCTCGACGCGTCCGAGCTCGCCACCCGCATCCACGCGCGTGAGGTCAGCGCCGTCGAGGTGACCCAGGCGCATCTCGACCGGATCTCCGAGGTGGACGTAGACCTGCACGCATTTCTGCATGTGGCAGCAGCCGAGGCACTCGCAGCGGCCACCGATGTCGATGCGGGATTGTCCGCGGGACGCGCACCTGCCTCGGCTCTGGCCGGCGTGCCGCTGGCCCTCAAGGACGTGTTCACCACGACCGACATGCCGACGACGGCCGGATCGAAGATTCTCGACGGGTGGATGTCGCCGTACGACGCGACGTTGACCACCAAGCTGCGGGCCGCGGGCATTCCGGTGCTGGGCAAGACCAACATGGACGAGTTCGCGATGGGTTCGTCCACCGAGAACTCGGCCTACGGACCGACCAAGAACCCCTGGGACACCACCCGCATCCCCGGCGGCTCGGGCGGCGGCAGTGCCGCAGCGCTCGCGTCGTACCAGGCCCCGCTGGCCATCGGTACCGACACCGGTGGATCGATCCGTCAGCCGGCGGCGTTGACCGGCACCGTGGGTACCAAGCCGACCTACGGCAGCGTCTCGCGCTACGGACTGATCGCCTGCGCTTCCTCGCTCGATCAAGGCGGCCCGTGCGGTCGGACCGTGCTCGATACCGCGTTGCTGCACGAGGTCATCGCCGGCTACGACGCGCGGGACTCCACGTCGGTCGAGACGGCAGTTCGACCGGTGGTCGCAGCGGCACGAGAGGGTGCTCGCGGTGACCTGTCGGGCGTGCGCGTCGGTGTCGTCAAGGAATTGCACTCGGACAAGTACCAGCCCGGTGTGATCTCGTCCTTCGATGCCGCGGTGGCGACACTGACCGAACTCGGTGCCGAAGTGGTCGAGGTGTCGTGCCCCAACTTCGTGCACGCGTTGGCCGCCTATTACCTGATTCTCCCGTCGGAGGTGTCGTCCAACCTGGCTCGGTTCGACGGCATGCGGTACGGACTGCGGGCGGGTGACGACGGCAAGCACAGCGCCGAGCAGGTCATGGCCACCACACGCGCGCAGGGGTTCGGACCGGAAGTCAAGCGTCGCATCATGATCGGGACGTACGCCCTCTCCGCGGGCTACTACGACGCCTACTACGGCTCTGCCCTGAAAGTGCGCACGTTGATCGCCCGTGACTTCGATGCCGCTTACGAGAAGGTCGACGTGCTGGTATCGCCGACGACCCCGACGACGGCATTCCCGCTGGGGGACAAGGTCGACGATCCGATGGCGATGTACCTCAACGACCTGTGCACGCTGCCGACGAACCTCGCCGGTCATTGCGCGATGTCGGTACCGTCGGGTCTTGCCTCCGAGGACGGACTGCCCGTGGGTCTGCAGATCATGGCTCCGGCGTTCGCGGACGAGCGGCTCTACCGCGTCGGTGCCGCATACGAGGCCGCTCGCGGCGACCTGAGGTAGTTCGAGGTGCTGCATCGGTGGGCTGTCGATCTGGCTCATCAGCCCTGCTGTCCGGTGCAGTGCCGACGATCGCGTTGACTGCGACCGCCGTCGTGACGGCTGTGCTGGTCGTCGCTGTCGTCCTGAGGGTCCGGCGGGGCCGAGCATTTTGAACGGTGTTCGGCCCGCTGAGCGCTCTCGGTCTCGTGGTGTCGCTTCTGGTGGCGGCGACGGTGCTCACCAATCTGACCGTCACTCGATACCCGACGGTGGCCGTGGCGCTGGGCCACCGGCCTGCCGTCCAGACCGAGGGCACCGGCAGGTTGACGGATGTGGACGTGCCCGGCACGGTGTCGCATTTCGCCGCGCGGCCCGCGACCGTCTACCTTCCGGCGTCGTACGACGCCGGAGCGAGCGACCTACCGGTCCTGGTGCTGCTCACCGGCCAACCCGGCCACGTCGTCGACTGGATCGAGGGTGGTCGTCTGGCCCAGACGATGGACGCCTTCGCAGCACGTCACGGCGGCGCTGCCCCGATCGTCGTGGTGGCCGACGGACTGGGTGACACCGAGGAAAATCCGATGTGCATGGATTCGAACCTCGGAAACGCCGCGACGTACCTGTCCGTCGATGTGCCGCACTGGATTCGATCGAACTTTCGGGTGTCCTCGGATCCGAGTGCCTGGGCGGTGGGCGGCTATTCCTACGGGGGAACGTGCGCGCTGCAGCTGGCGGTGACGGCACCGTCGGTGTACCCCACCTTTCTCGACATCTCCGGTGAGGACGAGCAACGCCGGGGCACCAGAAGCGAATCCGTTGCAGCGGCATACGGCACGGACACCCCGGCGAACGAGGCGCGTTTCGAGCGCGCCACGCCACTGAACATACTCTCGCACAACAGCTTTCCCGGTTCGGCCGGTGCCTTCGTCGTCGGTGCCGACGACGAAGAATTCCGGCCGCAGACCGAGCGCGCGTTCGAGGCTGCAGTGGCATCCGGTGTGGACGCGCACTACAGCGAGCTGCCCGGTGGACACTCGATGCAGGTGTGGGCTCCGGCGCTGGAGCAGGAAATGGACTGGCTCGGCGGGCGTCTGGGGCTACTCGGCTGAACGGCTGGCCTTGTCATCACCGACACCGCGGCATGCTCGTACCTTGGTCGGTGCCGTACCGATGGCCGTGACCGGGGTCGACATCGAGCGCTGCCGCGAGATCGATGGACGTCTGGACGAAACTGACGAGGGGCAGCCACATCGGCGACGGTGCGTCGGGTCGGGTGGTCGAGGTGTTCGGCGGTGACCACAGTAGGTCGGCCGACCACCGAACGACGGGGTCCGAGGAATTGGCGAGTACCGTTGCGCCGTCGGTGTCGACGGCTCCGGCGGGTGGACCCGCCCATACGGCACCGCAGATGCGCGGATCCGTATGCCGGAGAGACAGATACGCGTCGCTTCCCGCCACCGAACCCAAACTCTGGCCGTACACGACGATCTGCGGCGGTGTCGACTCGGTGGCCGCGCGTGCTGCGACCGCGCGGGCAACTGTATCTGCCGACCGTCGTGCGTCGTCCTCGGCGAACACGAACGTCGCCCAGCTCGGTTTGTTCGAGTACTGCACCGCCACGGTCGCGACGTCCCCGCCGAATCTGCTTTCGGCACCGGTGACGGCATTTTCGTCCACCCAGCCCGATCCGGTGGGTATCGCCACGACCACGACACTGCGATCGAAAGCGCCGGCGCGTTCCATGTCCGCTATGGCCAACTCGACCCGCTGATCGAGGGTGGCCGCCGAGTCGAGCCCCACATAGGTGCGCACGGTGCTGGGGTCCAGGCCGCCGGTGGTGAATTTTCTGCCCTCTCGGCCGAGAGTGCGCCACGGCACGAGTGAGTTCGGACTTCCTGATCTCGCCGCAGCGACGGGTGCGGTCACCGCGTCGTCCAGCGCAGAGTTCGAGGCCGCGAAAGAACTGGACATGGCCGACCAGAGCGCGGGCACGGCAACGAAATACGACAGCACGCCGACGACACCGATCAGGACGACCGATCGAAAGCTGCCGATCGCAGTGCACATTCTCCGGATGGCAAGACCGATTCCCCACAGGACGACAGCAACGCATGTCGCTCCACCGACTACGTCGACGGCATAGTGCCAGTCCACTGAGGGGGTACCCATCGAAACTCGTAACCGGTTCTGCCACTGAATATTCGAGAGAACTGCACTCGTCGAGATCAGTGTTCCAACGCCTGCTGTCCACGCCTGCGCTCGGAGTCGAGCAGGTCGCCGGGTGCCGAGTGCGCGCCGAGCCGACCATCCGATGGCGAGGGCGATCGCCATCGATACGCCGGTCAAGAGAGCCTGGGTGACAGCTGGACGGGGGAGCAGCGCAGGGGCCGACGACGCCAACACCGCAGCAGTGAGAGCGACGGAGGTCCCGACGCGCGGTAGCCGTACCCCCGTCGGCGGGGGTCCGATGTCGGATTGTGCAGCACCGATTCGTGCGGAGGCTCCGGTGATCGAGGTGCTCATGCGCGTGCGCCGATCTCGGGTATCGACACTCGCCTGCGCAGGTATCGGCGCGTCAGAAGAGCCGACAGCGCAATCAGCGCCATGCCCGCGCCGGCCGACACGAAGGGCAACGCGGGCTCGGCCACCGGAGCGCCGAACGACTGTCGCCAGGAATTGACGTCGACTGCCGTGGCGGCCACCGATGCGGCGGCGTCGCAGACCTGGCGGAGGCCCGT
>NZ_BAOX01000157.1:0-11305 GCF_000813105.1 Rhodococcus sp. BS-15
CACCGAGATCGGTTCGGCGCACGGCAAGGAGCTGACCCGGCTCGCTCGAGATCCCGACGCGCGCCGAACCGATCTCGGTGACCGGTGCCGGCCTCTCACGTTCCGCGTTCGCTTCGGCTTGCTGGCCCTGGTGTACCTGCTGCGCGCTTTCGGGTGGGTCCGTGAGATAGCGGGCCATGCCGCTGGCCGTCGTGTTTGCTCTCATGCGTGCGCTCCTGTCTCGATCTTCTTGTCCGCGAACCACTGCAGCGCTGCGTCGGGCGTATCGACGTGAGCGATCTCGACGCCGAGCTGTCCGACGAACTGACTGCGCCAGACGTCCCGTTCGATCATCTGAGCGTCGGTCCGGATCAACTGCTCGGGTGACCTGGAGTCGAACCCGTTGTTCTCGGCCAGTGCGAGCCAATGCCGGACGCACTGGACCTGCCGCCACCGCTCGACCAACTTCGGCCACTGCTGGAATGCGTCGAGGACGTCGGGTTGTCCGTTCTCGATCACAGCGGCCGCGTTGTCGACCTCGCCGGTCGCGTCGACCAGCGTCCGGTACGCGCGCACCGATTCATCGAGGATCGACGTCGACTGCTCGCCGAGAACCTGCTCGACGTCGCTCCATGCCGCGAGCACAGCTTCGCGATTCGCGTTGGCCCAGTGAGCTCGCATCCGCTCCTCGAACTGCCCATGACGTGCGATCGGATGCGCGGTCGGAATGGCCGTCCTGTCGAACTCCTGCGCCGCCACCATGATCGAGGGAACCCTCGTTTTCGCCTCGGCCGCTTCCCATGCCGCGGCGAGTAGTTCGCCGTCGCGCTGTCCGGCCGCGAGGTTCAACAGTTCCTCGCGTTCCTCATCGAGTCGGTGCTGTACCTTCCCGGCCGCGGCCGCGTTGCGCTTGATGCCCTTGAGTAGATCGTCGGTCAGCCGCTTTCCGAGTTCGTGGTCGAGCGTCGGGGATACCCCGATGCCGCTCGCGCGCTCCCGGTCGTCCTCGGCGGCTCGACGCTCCGACTCTGCCCGTGCGTGCGCCCGACGGTCTCGCTCGCTCACCGCGTTGGTGTTGCCA
The DNA here is from genome assembly GCF_000813105.1 of Rhodococcus sp. BS-15. Taxonomy (NCBI): domain Bacteria; kingdom Bacillati; phylum Actinomycetota; class Actinomycetes; order Mycobacteriales; family Nocardiaceae; genus Rhodococcus; species Rhodococcus sp. BS-15. The sequence goes on from NZ_BAOX01000157.1 coordinate 1,061, forward strand.
ATGATCTCGGATGCCTCGCCGGGTCCGAACCCGCCGAGACTCTGGTCCCAGTTCGAACTATCGATTCCGCTGCCCTGTGTGCTCACTTGGTTGCTCCTTCGTTGGTTGTGCTAACCGGCGTCGGTCGAGGCCGGGCTATTGGTTGGTTTTCTGTCGTCGATGCGGCTCCACCGGCCGGCACCCCGCAAGTCGGGGCACGCGACGTCGAGGATCAGTTCGTCCGCTTTTCGATGTCGAAGTCGAATCGGACCCCGGGGGCCGGTGGTCGCTTCGCTCGCCGCTTAGCCCGTCGCGCTTGCGAGCGAGCTCGAGATCGGGACATAAGTTCCTCTTTCTTGGCGTCTGCCACTTCTTCTGCCACTAATAGCCGGATCTCGCGGGCTATGTGGCTTCGCGTTTTGCGCTGCTAGGCGGCGGTTTTTCGGAAGTAATGCCACTACTGCCACATAGCCACTTGTGTCAGGTGTTCGGCGTAGCTCTGTAGAGCGATACCTACGACATACGTCTCTGTACGCATCCCTTCGTCACTCCCTTTCTTTTCTCGTGTAGTTATCCCTATTTCTATGTGGCAGTAGTGGCAGTAAAGGAGCGAAAGGGGTGCATATTTCCTGTTCAGGCCGGTTTCTTGGACTGCCGCATACCCCGTCGATTCATGGCAAGAAGTGGCAATAGATGTGGCAGTACCGATCACTGCCCTTCTCCCGTCGAGCCGATCTTGAGGGTGAGCTTCGTACTCGGCGTGCTGTTGAGCATCAGGCCGACGGTGTGCCGTTTGTTCCCTGTCGGACGGTGGTCGATGACCAGACCGAATTTGGCCTTGAGTTGAGGCATCAGCCATCTGGACGACCGATGTGGGAGGCCCTGTCGTTGCCGCCACGCATCGAATGCCGCGTACACGTGCTCGTTCAGTTCGCTAGCGTCCTGGATCAGCGTGCACTCGTCCTCGACGAACGTCGACACGACGTCGGTCTCGCCGAGTAGTTGGTCTGAGAGTTGTTGCACCCGAACAGGTACAGCCGGAGGCGATTGCGTCAGGTACCGCTGCGCCCCTCGGCACAACCACGCCGCGATGGCCGGTCCTTCTGCCTCGATCAGCTTGGCGACGAATCGGGGGTCGGGTCCATCGGTGCCGGTGTTCGAGGTGAAGTCGTACTCGAACGGGATAGCTCGGATACGTCGGCGCTCGGCTCGGCCGACCTCGGTGAGCGACGGGAACGCGTTGGTATCGACCAACACTGTCGCCTGAAGCCGGAACGTCTCCGAGTCGACGCCCTTCTTGGCGGCGGTGGCGTGGGCGTCGCCGGTGAGGGACTTGAACCGCGGCTCGTTCCAGTGGCCCGTAGTGGGCAGCTCGGAGCCGATGAGAGCGCGCTTGCCCTTGACGTCGTGCAATTCGGACTCGTGCTTCGGGTTGCGCGTCTGCATGAAAAACGTGCCTGGCACCTGGTGGGCGTACCCGGTCGAGCCGATGCCCAGCACGTCCTTGAGAAGGCCGACCAGGCTGCTCTTGCCGGAACCGCCCTCGCCGAACAACACGAACAGATGCTCGGCCCCTCTCACGCCGAGCATGGCCTGACCGAGCACCCATTGCAGGTAGTCGATCAGCACGTCGTCGGCGAGCGTCACCTGACGTAGCCAGGCCTCGAATCGCGGTGCGTTAGCGGTGAAGTCGGGAGCGACCTCGGTGATCCGCGTATGCAGTGCGGTTGCGTCGTGCGGTCGTACCGTGCCCGTGCGCAGATCTACGATTCCGGCCGGGGTGTTCAGCTCTTCGGCGGCGACGTCGAATTCCGTGGCCAGCGCGTGCAGCTCGGGAAACTCCTTGACCAGCTCGGCGACGTGGTTGCCGTAGGCGAGTGAACCGCCCGGTGCTTTCCACTCGCATTCGTCCGCGTCACCTTGCCCCGACATTACCTCTACGGTGTGCCGGAATTCATTGTTGAAGATGGCGCGCACTGCGGCTTGGTCGGGATGCTCCACCCAGCGCAAGCCGTTCCAGACAACGAATCGTCGCGTTTCGGTCAGATAGCGTGCGCGACCGACCAGGAATACCGAGAACAGTTCGGCGACAGGGTGTTCCGAGTCTGCGCCTTTGGCGTATACCCGCGTCGTACCTGCGCTCACCGTCGCGATCACCCCGGCACCGGTAGCGAGCTCGTCGAACTCCCCCACGGGGATCGTTGTCGTGGCGATCATGGTCAGTCCGTCCGCGAGGTCGCGGTGCAACTTCTGCGCCGCCCCGACTATTGCGCGGTCGAACTCGCCTTGCGCGGCCTCGTCGCTCCGTCGGCCCCCTTCCACCACCTCCGCACGGAACGCCGTCCGCACTTCGTTCAAAGCGTCGGCGAGCCCGTGCCGGCCCTCCGCGGCCAGCGCTATCACGTGGTGCGTGACGGTGGTCAATGCGTCGTGTGCGCCTGCCGTCATGGCCTGCGCCAAGCGATCGTGGTCGACCCGCTGCGCCATCTCTTCACACATGGGCTTGTCGTAACCGTGCACGGTGCTCGATAGCCACGAACGGGCCTCCATCGCATCCGACGGACCCGCTGAGACGACGGTGCGCATCGGAACCGCGGCACCGGTCGACAGACGTCGGACCCACGGCTCGGGCAGCTCGGGCAGCTCGGAGACTACGGGAACAGCGCCGATGTCCGTCGCGTCACCGCCGAAGTGCCAACGGTACGAGCGTCCTTCGACCACGCTCGGCCACGTCACGGCGTACCGATGTGTAGGCCGCAAGATCTCGATGCTCGGTCCTGCCTGCCCCTTCCAACTTCGCCCCGCGGGCACGCGAAAGAAATAGTGGCCGTGGGCGGGCTCTATTCGCGACGAGTTACGCCAAGTTGTGGGTAGTGGGCACAGTTCCAGCTCGAGGGCCGCGAGAGTGTCGCCGCCGTGCTTATCGTCATGCTGGTCGACGTCGATACCGATGACGTCGTACGGCTTCCCGTCGACCGTGACGCCCTGCGGCATACGCAGCGCGAGGTTTGCGCCGTCGGGAGCGTCGTCCAGTCTGTCGAGCACCTCGTCGAGCGCCGACACCGGGACGTTTCCAGTGACACCCTTCGGCGGCGGCATCTTCTGCCTCGCGGGGTCGGGAACGGCTCGGACCAGCCTTGTTCGAGGTATTTGCGCCCAGCGTTCGCTGCAGCACTCATGCGGCACCCGCTGTCGATAGTTTCGCGACGGTCGCCTCGAGATCTACGATCTCGACGACAGTCGGACGCATACGCAGGCCCGCGAGATCTTCGTAGCCGCAACCACCGTTACGGGTGCACCGCCACCCCTCGCCGCGCAGAACGACGCCGATGTCGTCACCGTTGCGAACGGACGGGTGAACGATGAGCTCGGTGGTCGGCTCGATGTCGTAATCGACGCCGACCCATTCCGTGCGCGTGGTCCAGGCGAGACTCGCGAAAAACTCCTCGACCTGGTCGACCGGAGGGGGTGGTCGAAGACTGAATGTGTGCGAGTCGGCGGCGAACTCGTCGGCCGCGGCGAGCGACAGCCACGAAAAGCGTTTGCGCTCAGTCAAATCGGTTCTGGAATGTTCCAGATCGTTGATGCGTTCGATTAGCGCGTCGATCGCGGTTATAGTGATATTGGGCTGTGCGGTGGTAACATTCGAGTCGCTTGGTTGCTTGCTTTGGTGGTGAGCGATTTCTCCTGTTAGACGATCCCGCGTTCCTCCGGTGCGCGGGATTTTCTATGTGCAGTGCGGTTCTTCGTTTCCATGGCGTTCCCGTATCTGTGTGAAATTGTGGTTGTACGGCTGACGTCACGCCTTGTCGGTGGTGGTGGGTTTTTGACGCATCTCGGTGGCGCGGCCAGCTCTCACGGCTCGGCGAACTGCCGTTTTCTGCTCGTCGGACAGCGGTGGCGCGGCGTCGGCCACCGACTGCTCGTAGGCCTCAATCGCGCGGCTCTGCGCGTCGGTCATCGAGTGACCCTCGTCGGGCGCACTCGAAACGCTTCCCGGATGAGTCGAGCGGCGGCGTCGGGGATCGGCGGTGCGCCGACAGCCGCTTTCTTGCCGGCCTCGATGATTCGCTCGCGTTCTGTATCGGTCATTTTCGATTCCCGAACACTCGAGCCAGATCGCGCTTTTGTTGCGAGGTGAGCGGAGGTGCGGCCGCTGCAATCTGCTGTGCGCGTGCCCGAATGGCGGCGCGTTGTTCCTCGGTCATTACCCATTGACCTGGCGAGCTGCGATCCAAGCGTCCAGATCAGCGGGCCGGAAAGTGAAGCCCTTGCCGATCCGAAGCGCCGTCAGCTCTCCGCGCTTCACGGCTGCGCGAACGGCATGCGCTTCCACTCGGATCAGTCGGGTTTGCCACAGGTAGTCGACCGCGTCTGCCGCGCTCCGCACCGACGGACTCGCCCAGAACACGCGGACGTGCTCCGATTCCGACACATTTTCACCGCGAGTGAAGTTGTCGAACCACGTCGTGCGGACCATCGGCTCCGGCTGACCGGGGATGGTTCGGAAATCTGTTTCAGTCACTTCTGAACTCCTTGGATGCTGTGCGGTCGTTTCGACCGCGTTGCATCAAGGCTCCTTCGAGCAAGCGAGTTGAGTCAAGCTTGATAACTCGTGAGCTGTTGCGCCACAAGCGATTTCGGTAAACGTCGAGACGCAAGGCTGACATACCGTGTATGCTGCTTTAGTAGATCTATGTAAACACTTTGCCGCAGGTCACGGGCAATGAGCGAACGAATGCGCGAGGAAAATCGCGACTTTCCGGAAGGCTCAGACCGAAAGCGGAAGCAGATTCTAACGATTCGGTAACGGCTCAGGATTGGCGCTCTGCCACGGCTCGATTCGTACGGACTCAGGCTTGAAGCCTGCGCCCCCGCGGAGTCCCGGCACCAGAATCACTCGGACGCCGAGCGCCGTAAGTACCGCGCGGCGCTGAGTCAGCTCGAGACCATCCCACACCGCTCGAGCATCAGGCCCGCCGAATCGAGCGAGCAACGCGGGACCGACGGAGTCGATCGAAGTCATCGCCGCCTTCTCGGCCGCTTCGAGCTCCGGCTGCAGTCTGGCTGTGATGCGAGCGAGCTGCCGTGCGTCGATTGCGCCCTCAGCGAACGCGTCGGCTGCCGAGTCCAGTCGAGCGCGGATTGCGTCGGCGGTAGTCCTCGCCTCGCGGGCTTCGGTGTCGTCACGCGCGAAAAGGTCGCGTGCGTCCGGTCGCGCCAAGCGAGCACACACCGTTTCGGTCACTAGCTCGTCGACCCACGTTTGTCGTCGACCGGTGCATCCGGCAGACGTGTCGCAGGCGTACATCGCATGACCGCCGCGGGTCATCACGCGGAGCCGTGAGCCGCACTTGCCGCACTCCCCGATCCCGAAGGACAACAGATGTCGCCGAGCCCCGCCCTTCTTGTGTCCGCGGCCCGGTTCGGCGAACAAGGCCTTGACGCGGTCGTGGTCCTCCTGCGGGATGATCGCGGGCGACGCAGCCGGACCCACCACGACGCCGCGATGGGTCCGCAGCGCGACGTTCAGGTCTCGTAGAGCCAGCTTCTTAACCGACGACGACAGCCATGCGCCCCGGCCCTGGGGCGTTGGCACGCCGCGTTCGTTAAGTTCGCGAGTGATCGCGTTGAGAGTGCGGCCGGCCAACAGGTCGGCAACGATGCTGCGCACCACGTCAGCTTGCTCCGCGTCCTCAACGTCGTGCCAATGGACAACGCGGCCGGACGGGTCACGTTGTTGTTCGCGCCGCCAGCCGTATGCAACCGCGCCGTTGGCTCGGCCCTCTTGGGCTCTTTGCTGCGCCGCGCGCGCCACGCGTTCCGACTTGACCTCTGACTCGGCGGTGTCGACCTCGCCGAGAATTCCGGCCATCATGCGCCCCGATGCCGAAGTCATGTCGATGTCGCTGCCCTTGACCAGGGCGACGCCGACACCGGAGTTCTTGAGCAAATCGATACCGGCGGCGCGCTCCGACCGGTTGCGCCAGATCCGAGAGAGGCCGTAGGCAACGATCTGGTCGAACTCTCCGCGCCCGACCGCGGCCATCATGGCGGCGTACGCGGGACGGGACTTGCCGCGTAGCGCGGATATGTCGTTATCGGTGTAGACCTCGACCAACGTCCAGCCCCGTGCAGCGATGAGCGCTTCGGCGTCCTCGCGCTGCCGCTCGACACCCTTGGCCGTTGCCAGCGGATCTTCCGATATGCGGGTGTAGATGGCTGCGCGCTGAGTCATACTCGTGTACTTTACCGCTCAGAGCCTTTGCTCTTTCCCGGTGGCGTCGGCAAGACGGGCAGCCCGGAGGATTTCGCCCATCTGCTCGACGACGTGACGGCGAAATTGTTCGACCGCTTCGACGACGAGACCGTCGTCTACCCGGGCCACGGAAAGGACACGACGCTCGGTGCCGAGCGCCCTCACCTGGACGAATGGCGCACACGCGGCTGGTGACGATCGGCGTGCTTGAGACCGTGAACCATTGGGTATGAATAGTGTGACAAAAGGACGCACAGCGGTAGGTTTTCGGACCGCCGTGCCGTCCCTGGTTCCACCGCCGATGACACGAGAAACTACGCAGGAGGCTGTCAATGCTGGTCCGCCGTATCGCCCGTCCGCTGATGTCTACGATTTTCATCGCAGGGGGCGTCGACGCACTCCGTAATCCCACCGGCAAGGCGCAGGTCGCCACTCCGCTGATCGAGCAGGGCAAGGACGTCCTCCCCAACGACGTCACCGCGAACGTGCCGAGCGACCCGGAGACGTTGGTCCGTATCAATGGCGGAATCCAGGTCGCCGGCGGGATTCTGCTGACCACCGGCAAGGCACCGCGCATCGCCTCGCTCGCTCTCGCCGGAAGTCTCGTACCGACGACACTCGCCGGGCACGCCTTCTGGAACGAGACGGACCCGGAGGCAAAGGCTGCGCAGCGTATCCACTTCTTCAAGAACCTGAGCCTGCTCGGCGGACTGCTCATCGCGGCCGTCGACACCGAGGGCAAGCCGTCGGTCGCATGGCGTAGCAAGCGCGCAGCACGCCGCGCTCAGGAGAGCGTCGTCTCGGCACTGCCGGGTCACTCCACCCACGAGACCGGTGAGCGGGTCAAGGAAATCGCAGCCGTCGCCGCGAGCCGCAGCGCCGATCTCGCCGAGGCGGCACAGCCGAAGCTGGCCAAGTTCGCCGACGCCGCCCAGCCCAAGTTGGCCAAGCTCGCCGACATCGCCACCGACAAGGGCTCGGAGCTGGCCGAGGTCGCTCAGCCGGCACTGAACCGCTGGGCTCACGTGGCCGCCGACAAGGGTTCCGTCCTCGCCGAGGAAGCACAGAAGCGTGGATCGAAGCTCGCCGAACTCGCCGCCGACCGCGGTAGCGACTTGGCCGAAGAGGCGCAGAAGCGCGGCTCCAAGCTCGCCGACAAGGCTGCGCACCGCGGAACCGACCTGGCCGAGATCGCGCAGAAGCGCGGATCCAAGCTCGTCGACGTTGCCGCTGATCGTCGCCACGAATTGACCGACGTGGCCCAGAAGCGCGCGTCCAAGCTCGCCGATCTGGCTGCCGAGAGGGGTTCGGTCTTGGCCGACGAAGCGCAGAAGCGCGGAGTCACCTGGGCCGATCTGGCGTCCGATCGTGTGGAGACGCTGAGCAAGCGGGCCCGCAAGCGTGCGGAGAAGCAGAGCAAGGAACTCGAGAAGGTGACCGAGCAGGCTCGCGCCAAGCTCGAGAAGCGAGTTGCCAAGGCTCAGAAGAACTTGGACAAGAAGCTGCAGCAGTACGCGAAGTAGTTCTCGCCGAGAACACAGCAACAGACGCGGCCCTGCCCCGGAACCAGCGGTTCTGCGGCAGGGCCGTTGTGCGACGTAGACTGCTCTGGCTGATTTCGAGGCGATATCTTCGCCTCGGCCGAACTCCCGAGGAGACCCTTTGCCGGACGACGGCCACACATCGAGAAACTCCGATGTGCCGATCGAAGAAGACATCGAGCAGGCGCACCTGACGCGGCTGTACACCCAGCTCGACGCACTGCGCGAGTACGCCGCGAACCGATTGCGCGCGGTGCTGTTGGAGACCGGCGGCACCCCGCAGGCCCGTAGCGAACGCGAATCGTTCAACCAGATGTACACCGAGGACATCGCCAAGTCCGACGCCGCCGAGAACGGACTGTGTTTCGGACGCATCGACCTCGATCCCGATTCCCTCGACCCCAAGGTCGACGACCGGCCCGAGCGCTACATCGGTCGCGTGGGAATTCTCGACGACAAGAACGACTACGAGACGCTGCTGTTGGACTGGCGAGCACCGATGGCCCGGCCGTTCTACCTGGCGACTCCCGCTGCACCCGAAAACGTGTTGCGGCGCAGGCACATTCGCACCCGCGGTCGTCGAGTGACGTCGATCGCCGACGAATTCCTCGACCTGAACTCTGCCCGATCGTCGAGCGATGCCGCCGTGGCGGGCGGTGTCGCGAGCGAAGGTGCGCTGCTCTCGGCACTCGACGCCGCACGTACCGGCCAGATGAACGACATCGTCGAGACGATTCAGAGCGAGCAGGACGCGATCATCCGATCGCAGCATCGCAGTGTGTTGGTGGTTCAGGGCGGACCGGGCACCGGCAAGACGGCCGTCGCGCTGCACCGCGCCGCCTACCTGCTCTACACCTACCGCCAGCAGCTCGGTAAGAGCGGTGTCCTCATCATCGGACCCAACGCCACGTTCCTCGACTACATCGGGCAGGTGCTGCCGTCACTCGGCGAGACGGGTGTACTGCTGTCCACGATCGGCGATCTCTATCCGGGAGTCCGCGCACAACGCGAGGACTCGGCCGTGGCGACCGAGGTCAAGGGCAGACTGTCGATGGTCGAGGTGCTGACCCAAGCGGTACGCGACCGTCAGGAAGTCCCCGCGCAGCCCCGTCGACTGAAGTTCGACACCTACGACATCACGCTCGACCGCAAGATCGTGACCAGGGCTCGCGGTCGCGCCCGCTCGTCCCGGCGACCACACAACCTGGCTCGGCCCCTGTTCGTGTCCTCGGTCATCGACCAGTTGGCCAATCAGTTGGCGGCGAAACTCGGACAGAACCTCGTCGACGGGTCCAGCCTGCTCAGCGCCGACGACATCGCGGACATGCGCGACGAGATGCGCGAGGATCAGGACGTCATGGCCGCTGTCGACGAACTGTGGCCGGATCTGTCTCCCCAGCAGGTTCTCCGCGACCTCTTCGCATCGCCCGAGAAGATCGCCTCGGCGGCGCCGGCACTCGATGAGTTGGAGCGTGAGTCTCTCGTTCGTCGGGGCCACGGCTTCTCGTCGGCCGACGCTCCCCTGCTCGACGAACTCGCCGAGCTGCTCGGCGTCGACGACGCAGCCGAACGTGAACAGGCACAACGTCAGTGGCGCGGTCAGATCGCCGATGCCAGGGCGCGTTGGACATCCTGACCGGTTCGGCACCTCAGGACCTCGAGGACGAACTCGATCCGGAGATTCTGATGGCCTACGACCTCATCGATGCCGATCAGCTTGCGCGACGGCAGAATTCGGGTCAGCGATTGACCACGGCCGAACGGGCCGCCGGTGACCGAACGTGGACCTACGGGCACGTGATCGTCGACGAGGCGCAGGAACTCTCTGCGATGGCGTGGCGAATGGTGATGCGGCGCATACCGAATCGGTGGATGACACTGGTGGGCGATACGGCGCAGACCGGCGATCCCGCCGGAACCTCGTCGTGGGGTTCGGTTCTCGAACCGTATGTGGCCAAGCGCTGGAAGCGAACCGAACTGACGGTGAACTACCGAACACCGTCCGAGATCATGGCCGTGGCACACGATGTGTTGGCTGCCATCGATCCCGAGCAGTCCGAGCCGCGATCCATCCGCAGCACCGGAGCCAGGCCGTGGGCCCAACGAGTGGCAGCGGCCGATCTGGTCACTGCGGTGGAGAAGCGTGTGGCCGATCACCCGCGCCCTGGCCTGAGCGCCGTGCTGGTTCCCGCAGGCCACGTCGACCGATTCCGCCATCTGGCATCGGAACTGGTCACCGTATCGACGGTCAAGGATGCCAAGGGACTCGAGTTCGACTCGGTGCTGATCGTCGAACCAGGTGCCATCGTGGCCGAGTCGATCAAGGGCATGAACGATCTGTACGTGGCGCTCACCCGAGCGACGCAACGACTCGGCGTGGTGCACGTGGACGCACTGCCGGGTGAACTCTCGGCGCTGCAACCGTTCGAGCCGGAAGCCTAGAGCACCGTACACACCGACGGCCCG
>NZ_BAOX01000156.1:0-11459 GCF_000813105.1 Rhodococcus sp. BS-15
CGAATCTCATGACCTCGCCCGCGACATCACAGGTGATCGAAGCAGGCGAGAAGCTGGCGAAGACGTTCGCGCAGTCCGTCTCCTCCCCTGCCGCCGGAGCCGAGTCACCGAGCAGCGGCGGTGCCCAGAACTACCTGGGCAATCCGGGCGCCGATCCATCCCGCTCCCCCGAGAGCACCGGGCGGGGAGTCGAGATTCGGCTACCCGACGGCAGTACCGTCACCGCACCCAACGCCGAAGCCGCGGGTGCCGTCCGCAGCGCACTGACCCAACAGGGTGTGCCCTACGCATGGGGCGGCACCACGCCGGGCAGCGGGCTCGACTGCAGCGGACTGACACAGTGGGCGTACGCACAGCAGGGCGTCGAGATCCCGCGTCTGGCGCAGGAACAGGACATCGGATCCGCCGTGGCACCGGGTGAGGTGATGCCCGGCGACCTCGCAGTCTGGGACGGGCACGTGGCCATGGTCATCGGAAACGGTCAGCTCGTCGAGGCGGGCGATCCCGTACAGGTGGGTCCGATCAGAACGACCAACAGCGGTATGGGCTTCAAGGGCTTCTACCGTCCGACCGAATGAGGGGCCAGACAATGACGGACTCGGACACCCCCGTCGTCAGCGCGGTATCGGGAACTCGATCGGGATCTGTGACGGTGCGCGCCACCGAACACGGATTGCCGATCGGGATCGCCATCGACGAGCGCGAACTGCGATACGGCGGAGGCGCATTGGCGTCGACGATTCTCGAGCACTGTGTACGGGCGAGTGCGGCCGCACGAGCTCAGCGCCGCACCCTCCTCGCCGAGGACGGCGTTCCCACCGAGGTTCTCGATCGCCTCGGTCTGCCCACCCGGGCCCGAGTCGCCGCCGAAGCGAACGACAATCTCGCAGAGGACTCCGCACCCACGAGTTGGTTGAAGCAGGTATGACCCACGCCCACACCACCGAACTCGACGCTCTGGTCGGCAGCGCTCAGCACCGGCTGGACGCGCTTCGCGAAACGCACGAGAGACTGGACCGCATCAGAATTCGACTGACGTCGCCGGACAACCTGGTGACCGTCGTTGCCGATGGAACCGGTGCCCTGGTCGGGCTCGAACTCGCCGAGAACCTCGGATCGGTTGGTGCCCACGCACTCGCCTCGACGATCACCGCAATGGCCGCGCAGGCCGCCGTTTCGGCGCTCGACCAGCGCGAGGCGATCCTGCGAAGTCTGCAGGGTTCGTTCACAGATTCCTGAGATAGGCTTCGCGCCATGGCTGGAGACATCATCCCGATCGAACTCGGTCTCACCGCCGGTGACTTCTCGACACTGTGGGCACCGGAGTGGCGAGAAGGCGACGACGAGTGGGAGGCATTCCTCGGACACGAGGAGGACCTGTACGGATTCTCGACCGTCGCGGAGCTCGCGGCATTCGTCAGATCCGACGACGACAACGATCTCGTCGACCATCCGTCGTGGAAGGTGGTCTCCGCACTCGCCGCATACGAACTCGAGCCCGACGATCTGCACCGCTTCGATCTGGTGGCGGTGCCGGAGTTGGTGGCCTCCGACCCCGAAGCCGACGTTCTCGCGGAACTGCAGGCCACCTTCGACATCGTCTCCTCCATCGGTGATGTCTGCGAATTACGTCCTGTCACAAGCTTTTTCGGCTCCAACCCATTCGTCGGTGCCGTCGGCGGAGGCGTCGAGAACTTCCTCGGTCGCGAGGGCGGTGAACTGTGGGACCGCATCGGAGCGGCTGTAGCCAAGCACTGGGACGACGTGCTCGACGCCGTGGACTCCGTCGTCACCTCACCCGATGTCGACTCCACTGCCGTTGCCGTCGCCGAAGCCGAGATCACCGCAGCGGCAGAGAACGCCGTCGACGCCGATGACGTCACGGACGACATCGACTCCGATTCGGACGACAACGAAGACGACGACGATTCTGCGAGGTGGACCGCGATCCGATCGCCGCAGCCGCAGCCGAAGACACGTTCTGGACCACTGTCGGCATCGATCCGATTCGCATCATCACCTCGGACGACACGCTCTACACCCTGCGGTGCTACCTCGGCGACAAGCCGGTGTTCCTCGGCCGCGGCGGTGCCATCAGCGTGTTCGGTTCCGAGCGTTCGTTGGCCCGGTACCTGGCCGACGATCACGACCACGATCTCGCACAGGTCAGCACCTACTCCGATGTTCAGACCGCAGCCATCGACGGCTCCCTCGACATCGCGATCACCGACGACAACGTGTACGTGCTGCCCGGCCTGGCCGACGACCTCGCCGACGGGCCCACCTCGGTAGACGTCGACCAATTGGACCTGGCCGTCGAATTGTTCACCGATGCAGCCGATTTCGCCGGTGACGATTCCGTCGACGAAGCTCTCGCCACGTCCACCCCGCTCGGTTGGTACGTCTCGTACACCCTCGAACCCAGTCCTGATCGGCTCGCTCCGAGCGCGCCGTTCGACGTCGAGGCCGAAGCATGGCGCGCCCTCGAGCGTGAGTTCGAGAGCCGGCTGCGCAAGAAGTAGCCGCCCGCCGGGCCCGATCGATCAGCCGATCAGAACTGCGTAACCGGGCTTGATGACGTCGTCGATGATCGCCAGTCGCTCGTCGAACGGCAGGAACGCCGACTTCATCGCGTTGATGGTGAACCGCTCGAGATCGCTCCAGCCGTAGCCGAAGGTCTCGACGAGCTTGGCCATCTCGCGACTCATCGAGGTATCGCTCATCAACCGGTTGTCGGTGTTGACGGTGACTCGGAATCGCAGTCGGGCAAGCAGATCGAACGGGTGCGTCGCCAACGATTCGGCGGCCCCGGTCTGGACGTTGGAGCTCGGGCACAGTTCGAGGGGCATTCTCGTGTCGCGGACGTAGGCGGCGAGCAGACCGAGTTCGTGCTCACCGTCGGCGCCGGTGGTGATGTCGTCGGTGATCCGCACCCCGTGACCGAGCCTGTCGGTGCCGCAGAACGCCACTGCTTCCTGGATCGACGGCAGACCGAACGCCTCCCCCGCGTGAATGGTGAAGTGCGCGTTGCTCGCTCGCATGTATTCGAAGGCGTCGAGGTGGCGACTGGGAGGGAAGCCGGCTTCGGCACCGGCGATGTCGAAGCCCACGACGCCGCGGTCACGGAACCGGACCGTCAGCTCGGCGATTTCCCGCGAACGCGCCGCGTGCCGCATCGCAGTGAGCAAGGTGCCGATCGTGATGTTCTTGCCGCGCACCTTGGCCGCAGAGATCCCGGCTTCGAACCCGGCAAGGGTATGGGTGACGACCTCGTCGAGGGTCAGGCCGCGCTCGAGGTGCTGTTCCGGTGCGAAGCGCACCTCGCGTACACGACGCCGTCGTCGGCCAGATCCTCGGCGCATTCGCGCGCCACGCGGAACAGCCTTCGGGGGGTCTGCATCACGGCGACGGTGTGCGCGAACGTCTCGAGGTACCGCACGAGCGAGCCGCTGTCCGCGGCGTCGCGGAACCACTCGCCCAGCGCTGCACCGTCGGTGGCGGGAAGATCGCCGTAACCGCATTCGTCCGCCAGCTCCAACACGGTCTGCGGGCGGAGTCCGCCGTCGAGGTGATCGTGCAGCAACGCCTTGGGAGCTGTCCTGATCGACGCGAGATCGAGTGGCGCACTGCCACCGATCGAGGACTGGGTGTTCTCCGCGGTGCTCATGTGACGACGGTAGCGTGCGGCCCGCGCGCACGCGCGCCCGCCGGAGCCCATCGGCGAGTCCGCGGATTCCCCCGACCTCCGCCACTTACGCGACCCATTTCGTTGCATTGTTACTCCGATGAAAACAATTCCGTCGATACACAGCGGATCGGCGACGGAAATCGTAGTGTTCAGCAAACACACGCGGCCGATTCTGTCGGGTCCCCCTCCGACGTCCTCGGTCGACTCGAGCCTCGGAGAGACCTATGTCCACTGTGGAACCGCCGAACACCCTTCCGGGTAAAGGACTCAACACCGGTGCTCTCGGGCTGGTCGGCAACATCGTCATCGGCTTGTCGGCGGTCGCCCCGGCCTACAGCCTCGCCGCGACGCTCGGCTACGTGGTTCTGGCCGTCGGCGACAAGGCACCCTCGATGTTCCTCATCGCCTTCGTTCCGATGCTGCTCACCGCCTTCGCCTACCGCGAGCTCGGCCGCGACACCCCGGACTGCGGAACATCGTTCACCTGGGGCACCAAGGCGTTCGGACCCTGGGTCGGCTGGATGGCAGGGTGGGGCCTGGCAGTCTCGGCGATCATCGTGCTGGCCAACGTCGCCGAGATCGCCGCCATCTACCTGTTCGAGTTCCTGGGGCTGTCGGGATTGGCGGAGTCCACCGCGGCCAAGGTCGCCCTCGGCTCGTTCTTCATCGCCTCGATGACCTACGTCAGTTTTCGCGGCATCCTCATCAGCGAACGCATGCAGAACGTACTGCTGGTCGTGCAGTTCGGGGTGCTCATCGGAGTGTCGGTGACGGCACTGGTCAAGGTGGGGACGGGCACCGCAGGGCCGCAGGCCATCACGCCCCAGTGGAGTTGGTTGGTGCCCACCGGAGTGACGATGTCCGACGCGGCCCAGGCCATCATCCTGTGCATCTTCATCTACTGGGGATGGGACGCCTGCCTGGCCGTCGGAGAGGAAACGAAGGACTCGGAGAAGACGCCGGGACGCGCCGCGGTGATCACGACGTTGATCCTCGTCGCGACGTACGTTCTCGTCGGATACGCGGTGCAGTCGTTCGCGGGGTTCGGCGATACCGGCATCGGTTTGAACAACCCGGACAACGTCGACGACGTGCTCACCATCCTCGGCGGTCCCGTCGCCGGCTCGATCGTGGCGTCGCTGCTGCTGTTGACGGTCTCGATCTCGGCTCTGTCCTCGACCCAGACGACCATCCTGCCCACCGCGCGCGGAACCCTGTCGATGGCCGTCTACGAGGCCCTCCCCAAGCGGTTCGCCAGCGTCCATCCCAAATACATGACGCCCGGCTTCGGCACCCTCGTGATGGGCGTCGCGGCACTGCTGTTCTACCTGGTGCTCACCTTCGTCAGCGCCAACGCGCTCCAGGATTCGGTGGCGTCACTGGGGCTCGCGGTCGCCTTCTACTACGGCATCACCGCATACGCGTGCGTCTGGTACTTCCGTCGGACATTGTTCTCGTCCGCCCGAAACCTGTTCATGCGCGGCATCTTTCCACTTCTCGGCGGGCTGTCCATGACGTGGGCGTTCGTCCAGAGCGCAGTCGACATGATCAAGCCCGACTACGGTTTCACCGTCTACGGTCCCGTCGGCGGAGTGTTCGTTCTCGGTGTCGGCATGCTGGTACTCGGCATTCCGCTCATGCTGTTGTGCTTCGTGGGGAACAAGGACTTCTTCCAGGGCAAGACACTCACCGCGTCGACCGACGTCAAGGTTCCCGACACTTACTAGAAGAGAAGGACACCTCGCTCATGAAGATCACCGTCGGCTACCTCGCCACTCCCAGCGGCGACGACGGCGTAGCCTGGCCACCGCCCTCGCCCGCGCCCTCGACGCCTCCATCGACATCGTGCTGGTCATGGCCGTCGACGAACCTGTCATGGAGGGCAGCGGACCCTACCGAAAAGTTCTCGAGGCCAAGGCGCGGGGCTGGGTGGACGACGCGGCCGCGCAGGTACCGTCGGGCATCGAGGTGACCACGCACGTGCTCACCCACGAGTCGTTCGCCCGCGCCCTGATCGACTTCGCGGTGAACACCGACGCCGACATGATCGTCGTCGGCGGTGCCGGTGACGGCCTACTGAACCGGCACTCGATCGGGTCGGTCGCCAGTCAACTGCTGCACGCGTCGGAAGTGCCGCTGGCACTTGCCCCTCGGGGCTACCGGCTCTCGAACGCACCGATCACCGACCTCACCGTCGCCGTCCCCACTCGGGCCTCCGCCCCGAATCCGCTTCCCTTCGCCATCACCCTTGCCAGCGCTGCTCACGTACCGGTGCGGTTGGTGTCGCTGGTCTCGCTCGAACCGACCGGGGCCCCGAGCGACGAGACGTCACTGGACACCCGTCGACGACAGGTCGCTGCCGCGCAGGACAATCTGGACCACGCGGTGCGCACCCTCCCCGATATCGAGGGCCTGCAGTCGGTCGTCGCCGACGGCTCGACGCTGGACGAGGCGATGGGCAACCTCGACTGGAAGCCGGGCGATGTGCTGTTCCTGGGCTCGAGCCGATTGGCGACTCCCAAACGGGTCTTCCTCGGTTCCAGCGCGGCCAAGATTCTGCGGGCTGCGCCGGTGCCGGTGGTCGTGGTCCCGCACGAGTAGTGCCAAGGCAGTGGTGCGGTTAAGTGCCATGGGTGGGACTTAACCGCACCACTGCCGCAGGCACTCAGCTGTCGAAGCCGAGACCGAGGGCATCCATTCCCTTCAGCCACAGTCCCCGTCGTCCCTCGTTGCGGTCTGCGCGGGCGAATTGTGCACGCGTGATGTTGATGCCGATGGACTTGAGGGGCTCGGGTGGGAACGGCAGCGGCTTGGTACGCACCATCTTCAGGCGTGTTCGTTCGGTGTCCTTGCCGTCCAGTAGATCGAGAGCGGTGCGGGCCCCGAAATGCGACGCGCCGACGCCGAGTCCGGTGAACCCGGCCACCGAGGCCACCCGTCCGTTCATTCCGAGATCCCAGAAGGCGCTGAACCGCGAGCACGTGTCGATCGATCCGCCCCAGGCGTGGGTGGCGCGAATTCCTTCGAGGCTCGGGAACATCTGCAGCAGGTGTTCGGCGAGCAGTGCGAACTCTTCGGGATGTTGGGTTCGGCGCGGGTCGGTGTCGCTACCGTAGAAGTAGTGCGCGTCCCACCCGCCGAACAGGATGCGATCGTCCGCCGTCAACCGGAAGTAGTGGAATCGGTTGCCGGAGTCGGCCAATCCTTCGCGGCCGGACCAGCCGATGTCGGCGAGCTGCGCCGACGTCAGTGGTTCGGTCATGATCACGTAATCCCATACCGGGACGATCCAGTGACGGAGTTTACGGCGCAACGATTTCGATGCCGAGGTGGCCAGCAGGACCTTTTCGGCCTCGATGGTGCCGTATCCCGTCTTCACTCGAATTCCGTTGCCGGACTTGTCGATCGACAGCGCCCGGGTGTTCTCGTGAATGCGAACGCCGAGCGACTCGGCCGCGTCAGCCAGGCCCCAGGCGAGTTTGGCGGGGTCGATCATCGCGACGTCGGGGTCGAACAGTGCGCCGCGTGCCATGGGTGAGGTGATCCTGGACTGCACTGCGGCGGCGTCGAGATACTCCATCGGCTGCGACAGTCGTCTCCCCTCGTCGCCGAGCTCACGCAGGTCGTCCACCTGCCAGTCGAAATTGGCAATGTCCAGCTCGCCGGTGCGCTCGATGTCGGCGTCGATTCCGTACCGGTCCGCAGTCGCGCAGATCGCGTCGAGCGTCTCGGTGCCCATGCGCAGCAGCTCGGGTAGTTCGTCGGCGTAGCGGTCGAGTCCGTTGCTCAGTCCGTGCGTCAGGCTGGCAGCGCAGAAGCCGCCGTTGCGTCCGGTTGCGCCCTCGGCGATGCGGTCGCCTTCGAGCACCACGATCGATCGGTTCGGGTTCTCCTCTGCCGCGTGCAGAGCCGCCCACAATCCGGTGAACCCACCGCCGACGATCACCAGATCCGCTGTCGCAGAGCCGGTGTGCCGACTGCGCGGAGCGGGGCGTTCGGGACGGTCGAGCCAGTAGGACTCCGGTGCCGCGCCCGCCACCATCGCCACGCCGCGTTCGGTGGGTGCGGTTGCCCATGATGCGCTCATCGGGCATCCACCTGCGCTTCGGGATCGGCCGAAGCGAATACCGTTCGGTGCCAGGCCTTTCGGGCTACACCGGTGATGTCGGTCATGACGTGCTTGACGGTGAGGTACTCGTCCAGCGAGTAGCTCGACATGTCCTTTCCGAACCCCGAGGCCCCGAATCCGCCGTGTGGCATCTCGCTGATGATCGGGATGTGGTCGTTGATCCAGACGCAGCCGGCGTCGATCTCCCGCGTCGCTCGGCCCGCGCGGTACACGTCCCTGGTCCAGGCCGAGGCGGCGAGTCCGAACTCGGTGTCGTTGGCGCGCCGGATCGCATCATCGTCCCCGTGATGCTTCGACACCGCGAGCACCGGACCGAACACCTCGTCGCGATAGATCTCGTCCTGCTCACCGACATCGGCGATCAGGGTAGGCGGATAGAACGCACCCCGGCCCTCCGGGACACGGCCTCCGGTCACCACCCTGGCCCCCGCGTCCCGGGCTCGATCCACCATAGCCGCCACACGATCTCGGTGCGCGACGGAGATCAACGATCCCATGTCGGTCGCCGGATCCGTCGGGTCTCCCACGACGACGCGACCCATCAACTCGGCGACTCCGGCGACGAAGTCGTCGTAGAGGGATTCGGCGACGATGGCGCGGGTGGCCGCCGTGCAGTCCTGGCCGCCGTTGATCAACGATCCGGCGACGGCACCGTGGATTGCTGCGTCGAGATCTGCGTCTTCGAACACCACCAGCGGTGCCTTGCCGCCGAGCTCGAGCTGCACGCGTGTGCCGTGCGCGGCGGCCTGCGCCATCACGCGCCTGCCGACAGGAGTAGAGCCGGTGAACGTCATCAGGTCCAGATCCGCGTGGGAGGACAGCGCGACTCCGGCGTCGAGACCGGTTCCGGTGACCACGTTGAACACCCCGTCGGGAACGCCCGCTTCGGTGGCCAAGCGTGCCAGCCGCAAGGTGGTCAGCGGGGTGAGTTCACTGGGCTTGAGCACGATGGAGCACCCGGCCGCCAATGCCGGTATCGCTTTCCACACCGCCATCTGCAGTGGATAGTTCCACGGCGTGATCGACCCGACCACTCCGACGGCGTCGCGACGGATGGCGGAGGTGTGCTCACCCGAGTATTCCGCAGCAGCCTTGCCGTCCAGGTGCCGCGCCGCTCCGGCGAAGAACTCGATGTTGTCGATGCTGCCCGGAACGTCGAATTCCGTTGCCAGCCTTGTCGATTTTCCGGTCTGTGCCACTTCCTCGGACACGAAGTTCGCCGCGTCGGCCGCAACCAGTCGGGCCAGTTCCACCAACACCGCGCTGCGGTGCGCGGGCGTGGCGGTGGACCATGCGGGAAAGGCCGATCGGGCATGCGCGAGAGCCGAATCGACGTCTTCGGCGGTGGCCAAACCGAGATCGGCGACGATAGCTCCGGTCGCGGGATCGTCGACCTCGTACCGATCACCACTACCGTCCACCGCGCGTCCGTCGATCCAACAACCAGGAATGTTTGCCATGCCTGCGACAGTACCGTCGGATCCACTGATTCTCTCTGTTTCCGGCCTTTCGACAACTGATTCTGTCGTCTGAATCCACAATTGACGCGCTTTTCATCGTCGACGGGTTGTGTTCACGGCCACGACAGTGACAAGATCGACCCATGCCCGAGCAACCGCCCATCGCACTCGACGACGTCTCCAAGGCGATCATCGAGCAACTCCAGGAGGACGGGCGTCGCTCGTACGCTGCCATCGGCAAAGCCGTCGGGCTCTCGGAAGCGGCTGTCCGTCAACGGGTTCAGCGCCTGACGGACTCCGGCGTCATGCAGATCGTCGCGGTGACCGATCCGGTGCAGGTCGGATTCAAGCGGCAGGCCATGATCGGCATCAAGTGCACCGGCGACAGTTATGCACTGTCCGAGGAACTGTCGGCGATCGATGCGATCGATTACGTCGTCCTCACCGCGGGGTCGTTCGACGTCGTCGTGGAAGTGGTGTGCGAGGACGACGAACAACTCCTGCAGATCCTGAACAAACAGATCCGCAGCTTGGACGGTGTCACCAGCACCGAAACGCTGGTCTATCTCAAACTCGTCAAGCAGCAATACAATTGGGGAACACGATGACGCGAACGACATCCGAGCTCGACGCTTCCGCAGCCAAACATCTGTGGGGCCACTTCACCCGCCATGGCGCAGGGGTCACTCCCCCGATCATCACGCGCGGTGAGGGGTCGACCATCTGGGACTCGAACGGCAAGAGCTACATCGACGGTCTCTCGGGGCTGTTCGTGGTGCAGGTGGGTCACGGTCGCGAGGAACTGGCCGAGGCGGCCGCGAAGCAGGCCAAGGAGTTGGCGTTCTTCCCCCTGTGGTCGTACGTGACCGAACCTGCGATCGAGCTGGCCGAGCGGCTCGCCGGATACGCCCCGGGCGATCTCAATCGCGTCTTCTTCACCACCGGTGGCGGCGAGGCCGTCGAGAGCGCATGGAAGCTCGCCAAGCAGTACTTCAAGAAGGTCGGCAAGCCCGGTAAGCACAAGGTGATCTCGCGGGCGATCGCCTACCACGGGACCCCACAGGGCGCGCTGGCCATCACCGGAATTCCCGCGCTCAAGGAACCCTTCGAACCGCTGACACCGGGCGCGTTCCGAGTGCCGAACACCAACATCTACCGCGCCCCCGCTCCCCTGGACTCCGATCCGAAGGCTTTCGGAATCTGGGCCGCGGACCGGATCGCCGAGGCCATCGAATTCGAGGGCCCCGACACGGTTGCCGCTGTGTTCCTCGAGCCGGTTCAGAACGCCGGCGGCTGCTTCCCTCCCCCGCCCGGATACTTCGAGCGGGTCCGCGAGATCTGCGATCGCTACGACGTTCTGCTCGTCTCCGACGAAGTCATCTGTGCCTTCGGCCGGATCGGGTCGATGTTCGCCTGCAGCGACTTCGGCTACGTACCGGACATCATCACCTGCGCGAAGGGAATGACCTCGGGCTACTCACCCATCGGCGCAATGATCGCTTCCGACAAGCTCTTCGAGCCGTTCGACGACGGCACGTCGAGCTTCGCGCACGGATACACCTTCGGCGGCCACCCCGTCTCCGCCGCCGTGGCCATGGCCAATCTCGACATCTTCGAGCGCGAGGGCATCAACGCTCACGTCGCAGACAACGCCCCGGCGTTCCGTGCGACGCTCGAGAAGCTGCACGACCTGCCCATCGTCGGAGACGTGCGCGGCGAGGGATTCTTCTACGGCATCGAGTTGGTCAAGGACAAGACCACGAAGGAGACGTTCAGCGACGCCGAAGCAGAACGCATCCTCCGCGGCTTCCTGTCCACGGCCCTGTTCGACGCAGGCCTGTACTGCCGTGCCGACGACCGCGGCGATCCGGTGGTGCAGCTGGCTCCGCCACTGATCTGCGGTCAGAAGGAGTTCGACGAGATGGAGCAGATCCTGCGCAGCGTGCTGACGGAGGCCGGCAACCTGATCTGACCGGGCTCGTTATTGCCCGATCCGGTCGATCACCAGAGGGGTCGGCTGCACGGCCGTGGCCCCTATCTCCCAACTGGATTCGAGTGCCTGCTGCGCGTACTCGAAGCGCTCCGGGGTGTCGGTGTACAGCGTCGCCAGCCGATCTCCTGCGCGCACCCGATCGCCGGGCTTGGCGTGCAGCCGCACACCGGCTGCGCTCTGGCACCGGGA